>NZ_PSVX01000015.1:0-60211 GCF_002932695.1 Rathayibacter sp. AY1D2
TCGCGGTGGAGCGCATCGCGCGGGAGCAGGGCGTGATCGCCACGGTCGGCCGGCTCGAGACCTTCCCGGGCGCGGTCGTGGTGGCGGGGTCCGTGGTGGTGCCGGTCATACGCGTGCCGCCCCGTAGACCTCGTAGGCCCCCGCGACTCCGCCGCCCACCGGGACGGAGGCGCCCGCGCGGCGCAGCACCGCCTCCAGCGCCGCCAGGGTGGTCAGCACCGCGTCCGTCCGGGCGTTGTAGCCCATCGTGCCGATGCGCCAGACCTTCCCGTGCAGCGGCCCGAAGGACGTGCCGATCTCGATGCCGAAGTCGGCGAGCATCTCCCCGCGCACCGCATCACCGTTCACGCCCTGCGGGATGCGCACCGCGACGACGTTCGTCATCTTGTGCCCGACGTCGCCGAACACCTCGAGATCGAGGCCGCGGACTCCGGCGAGCATCGCCGACCCGTGCAGCGCGTGGCGGGCGACCGTCTCGTCCAGGCCCTCCTCGACGACGATGCGGGCGCACTCGCGCGCGCCGTAGAGCATCGTGGTCGCCTCGGTGTGGTGGTTGAGGCGGCGCGGCCCCCAGTAGTCGAAGATCATCCCGAGGTCGAAGTAGTTGGAGCGGACGCGGCGGGCGCTGACAGTGTCGCCCTCGTCGCGGATCCCCGCCTCGATGCTCCTGCGCGACTCGATCACCGCGACGGCCTTCTCCGAGAAGGTGACGGGAGCCGATCCGGACGGGCCACCCAGGCACTTCTGGAGCCCCGCGGTGACCGCGTCGAGCCCGAGCTCGTCGGTCGCGAAGGCGTTGCCCGCGAGGGAGGCGGTGACGTCGGTGTAGAAGAGGGCGCCGTGCTTCTCGCAGAGGGCGCCGAGCTCTTCCAGCGGCTGCGCCATGGTGGTCGACGTGTCGCCGTGGACCACGGCCAGCATCTTCGGCTTCACCCGGGCCAGGGCCTCGGCGATCGCCGAGACGGGGAAGACCTGCCCCCACTCGGCCTCGATCACGTGCACCTCCGCGCCGCAGCGCTCCGCGATCTCCCGGAGGAGGTGCCCGAACCGCCCGAAGACCGGCACGAGCACGCGGTCGCCCGGCTCCAGCATCGAGACCAGCGCCGCCTCGATGCCCGCACGGCTCGTGCCGTCGACGAGCATCGTCTTCTCGTTGCGGGTGCGGAACACCTGCCGGTACAGCTCCTGCGTCTCCGTCATCGTCGCCGTCATGAACGGGTCGTACTGCCCGACCAGCTGCGCCGACATCGCACGCAGGACGCGCGGATCCGCGTTGATCGGGCCCGGCCCCATCAGCAGGCGCGGCGGCGGATCGACGGGGAGGAACGGTGCGGGCGCGGTCATGGGCCACCTCTTCACGAGCGGGAGAGAAACAGTCGTTTCACCCGGAGAGCCTATGCGACGGACGTTTCGCCGGTGTTTCGCGGTGTGCGGCGGGTCACCCGGGAGGTCCGCGGGACACTGGTCGGCATGAGGACAGCGCCGCACCGAACGGTCACTGGCCGGTAACCGAGGACCAGATCGTCGCTCTCGTCTGGGCGCCGATCGCGATCGTCTTCGGAGCGGTGTTCATCGGCCGGCGCGAGTGGATCTCCGCGCGGGCCCGTGACCAGCTGCGCAGGCGGGGGCAGAGGGTCGGGCCGAGAACGCAGTCGCCCGTCGTGATGGCCGCGGGAGGCGCCCTCTTCGTCGTCGTCGGCGTCGTCGTGATCCTGCTCACGCTGACGTCGGTCCTCCGCGGACCCTCCTGAGCCGTGTCGGGGTCTCGGCACCCCTCCGGCGGCGCAGCGCTCCTCCACAGGGGCGGCTCAGGGTCTGATTCTCCTGATCGGACGCCTCTGCGGCCCGGGTGTCGGTGGTCGCTGATTCAATACAGGTATGGCGGATCGGATGCGGCAGGGAGTCGAGGAGGTCCGCGCCCTCGGCGACCGTGCGGCGCTGCTCGCCCGGTCCGCGGCTCCGCTCCACCTCGCCTCCGCCGAGGCGCTGCACGAGGCGTACAGGGCTGCGCTCCGCCGCCCCGAGGCGTTCGCTCGCGGCGGGTCACCCAGCGAGTCGCGCGACCTCGTGGAGCGCTCGGTGCGGGCCGAGCTCGCCGTAGCGCTGGCCGTGTCCGAGCGCGTGGCCGCCCGGGAGCTCGAGCACGCCCGCCTGCTGGTCGAGCACCTCCCGTGCACGCGCGCCGCGCTGGCCGAGGCGCGGCTGCGCTGGGAGGCGGGGCAGATCATCTGCGGAGTCGCCGCGACCCTGCCGCCGGCCTCCCTCCGGGAGTTCGACGAGCGCGCTGCGGGACTCGCCGCCTCGATGACGCCGACCCAGCTGCGGGGACGCCTCGTCCGACTGCGCGACGAACTGCACGACGTGCCCCTCGCCGATCGCCACGCTCGCGCCCGGGAGGACCGGGCCGTCTGGGTCTCACCCGAGCAGGACGGCATGGCCACGCTCTGCGCGACCCTCCCCGCTCCGGCCGCGATGGGCGCGCTCGCGCGGCTCGACCGGATCGCCCGCACCCTCCGCGACGGGAACGGCGACAGGACGGGCGGCGGGAGCGGTCCGGCGCAGGAGCGCACGCTCGCGCAGCTGCGGGCCGACGCGCTCGTCGACCTGCTCTGCGACGGCGACGTGTCCGGTACGGCGCCAGGCGACGAGAGGCCGCGGACGTCTGCTCGCGGCATCCGGGCCGAGGTGCGTCTGACCGTGGCCGCGAGCACCGCGGCCGGGCAGGACGAGACGCCGGCAGAACTGGACGGCTACGGCCTCGTCCCGGCCGGCGTCGCGCGCGAGCTCCTCGGACCCTGCTCGGCCGTCACCCCGGTGCTCATCCACCCGGGGTCGGGTGCCGTCGTCTCGGTCGGCAGGACGCACCGCCTCCCTCCCCCGCGGATGCGCCTCGCACTCCAGCTGCGCGACCGGACCTGCCGCTTTCCCGGCTGCACCCGGCCGGCGGCGACGGCCGAGGCCGACCACACGCTGGAGTGGCGCCACGGAGGCGACACCGCACTCCACAACCTGGCGTCGCTCTGCGTCGGCCACCACCACGTCCGCCACGGGGACCGCTGGACCTACACGCTCCACCCCGACGGTTCGGCCGACTGGACCACTCCCACCGGCCGCCGCGTGGTCACCCGTCCCCCCGATCCGCCCGCGCCACCGCGGCCACCGCGCAGGCCGAGCTTCAGCGATGCGCCGCCGCCGTTCTGACCGCGGGACATGCTGCGCTCCTGCGGGCGCGGGATGCCCCCCACCCGCACTCGGAGCGCGCCCTCAGAGCGCGCCGGCCAGCTCCAGGAGCGCGAGGTCCGATCCGCGTGGCCCGACCAGGCAGAGCCCCACCGGAGCACCGTCGACGCTCAGCCGCGGCACCGACAGCGCCGGATACCCGCCGATCCCCGCGACGCAGGTCAGGCCGAGCGTCGCCGACCGTGCCGCGTCGATCGTCTCGACCGACGCGTCGAGGGTCGGCGCGACCGACGACGCCGACGGCAGGAGCAGCACCCGCCCGTCGAGCGCGCCGTCGAGCGCCTGCCGGAAACCCGCGACCCGCGCCCGCGCGGCCGTCTCCTCCTGCTCGTCGACGAGCGAGGCCGCGTCGAAGCGCGCCTGCACGTCTGCCGCCAGCACTCCCGGATGCGCCGCGACCCACGAGCCGCTCGACCGCCACGCCTCCGCGGCCTGCACCAGCCGGAACGCCTCGAGCATCTCCGCCACGGCCGGCAGCGCCACCTCGTCGGCGCTCAGCCCCTCGACGGCCGATCGGAACGCCGCGCGGACGGCCGCGTCCACCCCGCCCAGCAGTGCCGGCGCCACCGCGAGACTCCGCACCGGCGGGCCGGACGGCAGGCAGACCTCGGCCACCCGCCTCAGCGTGCCGAGGTCCCGCGTCAGCCACCCGACGGTGTCGAAGCTCGGCGCCAGCGGCAGCAGCCCCTCGACGGGCACTGCACCGTGGGTCGTCCTCAGCCCCCACAGGCCCTGGTAGGAGGCGGGTACCCGAATCGATCCCGCGGTGTCGGTCGCCAGCCCGACGGCTGCCTGCCCGAGCGACACGGCGGTCGCCGGTCCGCTCGACGATCCGCCCGGGATCGCTCCGGGCACGGCCGGATTGGGCGGCGTCCCGTAGCCGGAGTTCCGGCCGGCGATGCTGTAGGCGAACTCATCGGTCTGAGCGATCCCGCGCACCGACGCTCCCGCTGCGAGCAGCTGCGCGACGGCCGGAGCGGTCGCCGCCTCGATCGGCGCGGAGGCGAGGCGGGCCGGCACTCCCGCGCCGATCCGCTGGCCCTCGATCGCGAAGAGGTCCTTGACTGCGACGTCCAGTCCGTCGAGGGTCCCGGAGCCGGCGGCCGGCACGAGCGGCGCGCCGACGGCCCGCCAGACGCGGGGGTCCAGCGCGGGCGAGGGCGCCTGCACCTGCGCAGCGCGCACCCGCCAGGTCCCGCCCTCGCGCGACCACAGCTGCGTGACGAGCCCGCGCCCGCCACGGGCCGGAGCGTTCACGCTCACCACGAGCGCCGTGCCCGCATCGACCGCCCTGACGTGCAGCTCCACCAGCTCCCGCACAGGTGCCCCGCCGCGACGACCCCGGAAGCCGGTGATCACCGCGTGGCCGACGAGCAGCCCGGAGGCGTCGCCCCGGAGCGTCGTCGGCGCGTCCACGAACGCGTCGGCGAGCGCCGCGACGTCGTCCGCCCCGAGCGCCGCCTCGTACGCCAGGACCGCGTCCACCAGCCCGTCCGGCAGGTCGCCCTCGAGCGTCGTCACCCGCGGGTCAGTCATCGAAGTCGGCCGTCCGGACGCGGGCGTGCACGCCCTTCACCAGGTCGACGACCTGCGAGATGTCGAAGTCGGTCGCCGCGCTGAGGTAGGCGTAGGCGTGAGCCGGGTCCATCCCGTAGCGGGCCGCCAGCAGCGCGATGGCCGCGCGGACGCAGTTCTGCACGGCGACGTCCAGGTCCTCGTCCATCCCGGTGGGCACGAGGAACTCGCCGGTCTCCCCCATCGGCCCGAGCAGCTCCCCGAACGCCGCGATCGCCTCGGCGCGCGGGACGACCTCCAGGCGCACCCGGACGCGCAGGCTCGCCTCCATCGCCGTCAGCGCCACCTCGCCGTCGCCCTGCGCGAAGTGGGGATCGCCGACGTACGCGAGCGCGCCCGGGACCTGCACGGGAAGGTAGAGGCTGGTTCCGGCGGTCAGCAGTGCGATGTCGATGTTGCCCCCGTGCGCACCGGGCGGCACGGAGTGCGGGCGCTCCTCCCCTGCGACGGCGACGCCCATGATCCCGAGGAACGGCCGGAGCGGGAACCGGGCTGCCCGCTCTCCTCCCGGCACCAGCGGGATCACGCCGCGGAGACCGCCCTGCGCGTCCTCGTCGACGCGCGCGAAGACGCTGAACGGCCCCTCCTGCAGCGGGTACTCGCCCGGCAGCGCCCCGCGGCCGTGCCGGTTCGAGACGACTCCGTACGGCACGCGCGGCTCGGCCTCGAGGAGGGTCATCCGGAGCAGGTCCCCCGGCAGCGCTCCCCGGACGGCGATCGGCCCCGTGACCACGTGCGGCCCGTCCGTCTCGCCGTCGCGGAACGGCCCGTCCGCGGCGAGCGCGACCGCGTCGCGCAGCACCCCCTCCGGAGCGACTCCGTGGCGGCCGAAGAAGGCGACCGGATCGCGGCCCTGATCCTCCAGCACGCCCTCGTGGCTGAGCGTGTCGATGACGACCTCGGCCCCCGAGTCGACGGTGAGCACGGGCGCGTCCGCCGCGCACGGCAGGCGCCCCCACAGCACCGAACCCGGCTCGGCCGGCAGGTAGTCGACCCCCGGCGGCACTCCCTCACCGGGCTGCACCGCCCACTCCGTCCACCGCATGCGCGTCCGCCTCCCGCGCGGCCCGTCCGCGCCGTCCGACCCTAACCGCGCCGTGTTTCGAGCATATGCACGCGTGTGCCACGATTCTCCAGACCCGCCCCCGACGACAGGACTCCCGTGTTCCGACGCCTGCGCACCCGCTCCGAGGGCGCGACCCTCGGCCTGATGCTCGCCCTCACCTTCTCGACCGGCATCATCGACGCCGTCGGGTACCTCGGGCTCGACCGCGTCTTCGCCGGCAACATGACCGGCAACGTCGTCATCCTCGGCATGGCCCTCTCCGGCGCGGCCGACCTGCCCGTGGTCGGCCCCCTGATCGCGCTGGGCGCCTTCATGATCGGCGCCGTGATCGGCGGCCGGGTGCTCCGCCCGGTGAAGAAGGGCTGGACCTCGCGCTCGACCTGGCTCTTCGCGGTGGTCGGCATCCTGCTCGGCGTCCTGGCGATCGTGCTCGCGGTCGTGCCCGAGCACCCCGAGCCACTCGCCTTCACCGTCACCGGCGTGCTGGGCGGGGCGATGGGCCTCCAGGCCGCGACCGCCCGCCACCTCGCCGTCAAGGACGTCACGACGGTCGTCGTGACCTCGACGATTACCGGCCTCGCCGCGGACTCCCGCCTGGCGGGTGGTTCCGGTCAGCCGTGGTTCCGCCGCGCGGCGGCGATCGTCCTGATCGCCGCGGGTGCCGGAGTCGGCGCGCTCGCCCTGCTGGTCGGACTCTGGCTCGGCCTGGCGATCGCCGCGGTCATCACGCTCGTCGCGACGCTGCTGGGCGAGCTCGTCGTCCACTCCCGGTACGCTCCGGCGCCCGCCGACGCCGCCGCCTGAGGCGGCGCCCACCGGCGCGTCAGCGCGGCAGTTGCTGGCAGTGCGGGCAGAGGTGCGAGGAGCGGTTCATGAACGGCACCCGCACGATCGCCGCGCCGCACCGGGCGCACGGCTTCCCCGTCTGCCCGTAGGCGTGCAGGCTGTGCGAGAAGTAGCCGGAGGCGCCGTTCACGTTCACGTACTGCGCATCGAAGCTGGTGCCGCCCTCGGCCAGCGCCCGTTCGAGCACCGAGCGCACCTCGGCGAAGAGGCGGCGGATGCGCGCCTCGCCGAGCGACGAGCTCGGCCGCTCCGGGTGCAGCTCCGCCGCCCACAGCGACTCGTCCGCGTAGATGTTCCCGATGCCGCTCACGAGCGTCTGGTCGAGCAGCGCCCGCTTGATCCCGCTGCTCCTCCTCGCCAGCGACGCGACGACCGAGCCCAGGTCGAAGGAGGGGTCGAGCGGATCGCGGGCGATGTGCGCGACCTGCGAGGGCACGGCGCGCAGCCAGCCGCCTCCGCGGACCTCCTCGCCCGCGTAGCCGCCCGGCGCTCCGTCCGGGGTCGGCACCAGAGCGTCGACCGCCATCGAGCCGAAGATCCGCTGGTCGACGAAGTGCAGGGCGAGCTCGCCGTGCTCGGGGTGCTCGATCCCGATCCGGATGCGCGCCAGCCGCGGCAGCGCCGCATCCGCCGTGCGCAGCAGCACCTGGCCGCTCATGCCGAGGTGCACGAGCAGCGCCTCGTCGCGGCCCGCGGGCAGCCAGAGGAACTTCCCGCGCCGCACCGCCGCTTCGAGCCGGCGCCCGACGAGCAGGCGCTCGAAGGTCCCGTGCGGATGCACGTGCCGCTTCAGCGAGCGCTCGTCGACGATCTCGACGCCGGTCACCAGGGAGCCGGTGACCGCGGGAGCGAGACCCGCCCGCACCACCTCGACCTCGGGCAGCTCGGGCACGGTCAGTCCGAGACCGTTGGAGCGACGGGTGCGCCGGGGGCCGCCAGACGCGTCCACGCGTCGAGCGCGGCGGCCATCTCGGCCGCCTTCTTGCTCGTCCCCTCGCCGCGGGCGGTGACGAGTCCGCCGACGATCACGGTGGCGACGAACACCTTGTTGTGGTCGGGGCCGGTGGCGGCGATCTCGTAGCGCGGGGCCGGCGCACCGCGCTGGGCGGCCGCCTCCTGCAGGCTCGTCTTCGGGTCCATCGAGACGCCGAAGCGGAGCGGATCGGCCCGCAGAGGGGCGATCAGGCGCAGCACCAGGTCGCGGGCCGCGTCGGGACCGGTGCCCAGGTAGACGGCGCCGATGATGGCCTCGACCGTGTCGGCGAGGATCGACGCCTTGTCGCGGCCGCCGGTCAGCTCCTCGCCGCGTCCGAGGCGGAGGAACTCGCCCAGGCCGATGCCGCGGGCGATCTCGGCGAGCGCGACGGTCGAGACGAGGCTCGCCCGGCGTTTGGCCAGGTCGCCCTCGCTGAGGGCGGGGTACTCGGTGTAGAGCATGACGGTCACGGCCTGCCCGAGGATCGAGTCGCCGAGGAACTCGAGGCGCTCGTTGTGCGGGATGCCGCCGTGCTCGAAAGCGAACGACCGGTGCGTCAGGGCGAGCTCGAAGAGCTCACCGTCGAGGCTCACGCCGAGCGTGGCCTCCAGACGCGACCGGTCGTCGCTGGAGGGTCGTGCGGAGGTCTGGTTCACCATGGACCGCGGTCCGTTCGTCGAGAGGCGGTGCGCCCCGCGCCGTGCGGACGAGGAGCGGGATCAGACGTCGGCGACCTTGCGGCCCTTGTACTCGAGGAACAGCGCGGTGCCCGCGGAGTCCTCGACGACCTTGGCGCGGTGGGGAAGGCTGTAGACGACCTTGCCGTTCTCGATGGTCTTGACGAGGGTGGGGACCTCGGCCTTCCACTGCGAACGACGGGCGTGGGTGTTCGCGCGGGACTTCTTCCTCTTGGGAACAGCCATGATTCTCTCTTCTCTACCTCTAGTCGGATTCGGTGCGGGCGGTCGCGCCCTCACCGCTGTCTGCGGAAGCTCTGTCGGTGGAAGCTCCGGGCGCTGCGGCCCCGCCGTCCTCCTCGCTCAACCCTGCGAGCGCGGCCCACCGGGAGTCGCGCGGCGCCTCGGGTTCGGGCGTGGAGGAATCGGCCAGCCGCTCCCCCGTGACGGGGTCGAGGCCCGGACAGTCCGGCCGGCAGACCGGCTGGAACGGCAGCGACAGAACCACCGCATCCCTGACCAGAGGTTCAAGATCCACGTGGTCGTCGTGAACCTCATAGTCGAAAGCTTCGTCAGAAGAGTACGCGAAAAGTTCCTGGAACTCGACATCGACAGGCAGGGAGATGTCGGTCAGGCACCGGCTGCACTCGCCGTCGGCCCTCGCCGACACCTCGACACTGGCCAGAATCCCCTCGTGCACGGACTCGAGCCGGACGTCGAGATCGACGGCCGATCCCTTGCGGACCGCGACGATCCCCTCGCCGAACTGCTCCGGCGCCTCGAGCTCGAGGCGGTGCTCGCGCATCTCGCCCGGTCGCCTCACGAGGTCGCGCACGTTCACGGTGAACGGCGTCTTCTTGAAAGTAGTCACGAGGGTCCAGCCTACCCCTCCCGGCCCCCTCCGGGGCCGGAGGGGCCGGGAGGAGCCGGGAGGGGCGGAGTCCGGGCTCAGGCGCCGCCGGCCTCCAGCGTCACGTCGATCGGCGCGTAGTCGGCACCGCTCGTGTCCACTCCCTCGTCGGCGAGCTCCGCGAGCGCCTTCTCGATGTACTCGTTCGAGTAGGCGGTGGCGGGCGGGTCCGCGCTGATGATCGTCGCGCCCGTCTCGTTCTCCGTCTCCTTCGCGATGTCGACCGTCTGCTGCCACGCGGCCTCGTCGATCATCCCGACGCCGCTCGTCGAGGGCCAGATCAGCTTGTTGACCTCGTTGGTCATCCAGAGCTGGTGGCTGGTGCCGAGCGTGGATCCGGCCGCGGTGACGATGTCGGCCGCCGCCTGCGGGTCGTCCTTCGCGAAGATCCAGCCCTTGATCGAGGCCTTGATGAAGGCGACCGTCTGCTCGGCGTACGCGTCGTCGTCGGCGAGCCTGCCCGCGTCCGCCCAGATCGCGTCCTGGAGCATCGCGGTCCCGATGTCGTTCCAGCTGATGACGTTCAGGTCGTCCGGCCGGTACAGCTCGCCTGTGGCGGGGTTCACGGTCTCGAGGACCTGGGCGTACTCGTTGTAGGTCATCGCCTGGGCCGCGTCGATGTCGCCTGCGAGGAAGCCGTTCATGTCGAACTGCTGCTGGACCAGCGAGATGTCGTCGAGGGAGACGCCGTCCTTCTGCATGCCGGCGAACAGCTCCCACTCGTTGCCGTAGCCCCAGCTGCCCACGCTCTTCCCGGCCAGGTCGGCCGGCGAGGTGATCCCCTTGTCCTTGAAGGAGATCTGCGTGGTGGCGCTGCGCTCGAAGATCTGCGCGACGTCGGTGATCCCGGCCCCCTGCTCGATCGAGCCGAGGACCTTGGGCACCCAGGAGATCGCGTAGTCCGCGTCGCCCGAGGCGAGCACGTCCTGGGGGACGATGTCGCCGCCTCCCTCGGCGATCGTCACGTCGAGGCCCTCGTCCTCGTAGTAGCCCTGGTCGAGCGCGGCGTAGTACCCGGCGAACTGCGCCTGGGCCACCCACTGCAGCTGCAGGGTGACCGGCGTGAGGCCGCCGGAGCCGGAGTCCGACCCCGGGTCGGAGCCGCCGGAGGCGCTGCAGCCGGTGAGCGCGAGGCCCACGGCCGCGAAGGCGGCGGTCGTCGTCAGGGTGATGCGGGTGCGTCTGGTCACGGGTCCTCCTGGTGCGGTCTGCGGGGTCGCCGGTGCGGCGCGCCCCGTGGTGCGGCGGTGCAGGTGGTGCTGTGGTGCAGGTGGCGCTGATGATGCGGGCGGTGCGGATGGTGCGTCGGGTGGAGTCGGGAATCGGGAGTCGGGAATCGGGAGGATCGAGAAGGGTGCGGGGACGCGCGGCGCCGCGCTCAGCGCAGCCGGCTGCGGCGCAGCGCGAACGCCTCGAGCGCGGCCGTCACGCAGTAGAACGCGAGGCCGACGAGCACGGCGCCCAGGACGTAGGCGTAGGCGAGCGCGTAGTCGCTGCCCGAGGCCGCCGTCGTGATCGACTTGCCGAGCCCGCCCACGGGTCCGCCGAAGTACTCGGCGACCAGCGCCGAGATCACCGCGAGCGAAGAGGCGATGCGGAGCCCCGTGAAGACGTAGGGCACCGCTCCCGGCAGCGTGATCGTGCGGGCGGTCTGCCAGGGGGTCGCCGCGTAGGCCTTCAGCAGGTCGCGGTGCACCGGAGCGGCCTGCCGCAGCCCGCGCAGCGTCGTCACGTACACCGGCACGAACACGGCGAGCGCCGCGACGAGCTGCCTCGCGGTCTCGGCGTTCGCTCCGAACATCGTGTAGAGCACCGGAGCGAGGGCGACGATCGGCACGACGGCGGCCGCGGCCACGATCGGCGCGACCAGTCCGTCGAAGACCCGCGCGAGCGCCGAGAGTCCGGCGACCACGACCGCCAGCACTGCGCCGACCAGCAGGCCGACCAGCGCGTTGCGGCCGGTCACCGCGCTGCCCTCGGCGACGGAGCCGAGGTTCGTGGCGAACTCCTGTCCGATCGCCAGCGGCGACGGGAGCACGAACGGCTGGATCGCCAGAGCGGTGACCCCGGCCTGCCAGAGCAGGACCGCGGCGATCCCGAGCACGAGCGGCGCGAGCACGCTGCGCGCCAGCGCCGTCGTGCTCACCGGTTCTCCACTCCGCGCGGCACGGCGGCGGGATCGCCGTGCAGCAGCTCGCGCACGGCGCTCACGTCGCGGAAGAACGCCGTGTCCTCCCTGACCGCCGCGTCGCGCTCGGATGCTCCGGGGAGTCCGACCGGGAGGACGTCGCGGATCCTTCCCGGCCGCGGCGACATCACCACGACGCGGTCCGAGAGGAACACCGCCTCCGGGATCGAGTGGGTGACGAAGACGACGGCGGCGCCGGTCTCGCGCCGGATCCGCAGCAGCTCCGTCTGCATCCGCTCGCGGGTCATCTCGTCGAGCGCCCCGAACGGCTCGTCCATGAGGAGCAGGCGCGGGCTCTCGGCGAGCGCCCGCGCGATGGCGACGCGCTGCTGCATCCCGCCGGAGAGCTGGTCCGGGTAGGAGTCGGCGAAGTCGCCGAGCCCGACCAGCGCCAGCAGCTCGTCGACGCGCGAGCGCCGGGCGGTCGCGGCGACGCCGTGCAGCTCCAGCGGCAGGGCGATGTTCGCCCGGATCGTGCGCCACGGCAGGAGGCCCGCCTGCTGGAACGCGATCCCGTAGTCCTGGTCGAGCCTCGCCTTCCGGGCCGTCTTGCCGAACACGGCGATCGAGCCGGAGTCCGGCTCGTCGAGGTCGGCGATCAGCCGCAGCAGCGTCGACTTGCCGCAGCCGGACGGGCCGATCAGCGAGACGAACTCCCCCGCGGCCACCTCGAGCGAGACGTCCTGGAGCGCCGTGACGCTCGCGGCGCGAGCGGTGGTGAAGGTCCTCGTGACCGAGTCGACGACGACCGCGGATCCTGCAGTGCTCATGCGGGCTGCTCCCCTCGGCGGTACGGACGGAGGAGGGTGCCGAGCAGGGCGACGGCGCCGGCGGCCGCGAGGCCCACCAGCACAGCCCCGAGGATCGGCGCCCAGGGCTTGGCGGGGTCGCCTCCGGCAGCGGAGGCGAACTCGATGATCATGCGGCCGATCCCGCCGCGCAGGCCGATCGAGACCTCGGCGACGATCGTGCCGACGACGGCGCTGACCGCTCCGAGCCGGAGGGCCGGCAGCAGGTAGGGCACGCTCGCCGGGAGCCTCAGGCGCACCAGCGTCTTCCACCAGCCGACGCCGTACACGTGCATCAGCTCGACCTGGTGGGCCGTCGGCGAGCCGAGCCCGCGGAGCGCCCCGATCGAGACGGGGAAGAACGCGAGGTAGGAGGCGATCAGTGACACCGACATCCAGTTCTCCCAGGTCACCGGTCCGAGCTCGAGCTGCGACCCCCAGCGCCGCACCAGTGGGGCGATCGCGATCAGGGGCACCGTCTGGCTCAGCACGATCCAGGGCAGCACCGCCGACTCCGCCGTGCGGAACCGCTGCATCAGGAGAGCCAGGAGCAGCCCCACGACGGTGCCGACGACCCAGCCGACCGCGGCGATCCCGAGCGAGAAGGCACTCGCCCCCAGGACGGCCGACCAGAGCGCCGGGGCGTTCCGCGCTCCGGTGACCGGCTCGCCGAGCCGGGCCGCGATCTCCCAGAGGTGGGGCATCGCGATGGCGCTCGTGCGCGGGAGCACCGTGACTCCTCCGACGACCACCCCGGCCTCGGGCCCGAGCGCCTTCCAGCCCTCCCACACGAGCGCGAGCAGGAGGAGCCCGCCGGCGCCGAGCACGAGCCCGCGCGCGAGGGCCGGTCTCATGCGCGGGCCACGATGTGCTCGCGCAGCTCCGGGATGACTCGCTCGCCGTACACGCGCAGCGTCTCCTCCTTGTTGTCGTGCTGGAGGTAGCCCGCGAACTGCGTCACGCCGATGTCGGCGAGCGCCCGGAGCTTCTCGATGTGCTCGTCCGCCGTGCCCAGCACGCAGAAGCGCTCCACGATCTCGTCCGGCACGAAGGCGGTGTGGCTGTTGCCCGCGCGGCCGTGCTCGTTGTAGTCGTAGCCCTCGCGCCCGGCGATGTAGTCCGTCAGCGCCTGCGGCACCGCTCCGGAGGCGCCGTAGCGGCTCACGATGTCGGCCACGTGGTTGCCGACCATCCCGCCGAACCAGCGGCACTGGTCGCGCATGTGCTCCCGGTCGGTGCCGATGTACATCGGCGCCGCGACGCAGAACTGCAGCGACCCGGGATCCCGGCCGGCGTTCGCCGCCGCCTCCTTGACGGCGCCGATCATCCAGCGCGCGATGTCCACGTCGGCCAGCTGCAGGATGAAGCCGTCGCCGACCTCGCCCGCGAGCTTCAGGGCGAGCGGGCCGTAGGCGGCCACCCACATCTCCAGGGACGAGCCCCGGCTCCACGGGAACTGCAGCGTCTGGCCGTTGTACTCGACCGGACGGCTGTTGGCGAGCTCGCGGATGACGTGGATCGACTCCCGCAGCGTCTTGAGCGTCGTCGGAGCTCCTCCGGTCACTCTCACCGCGGAGTCGCCGCGGCCGATCCCGCACACCGTGCGGTTCCCGTACATCTCGTTGAGCGTCGCGTGCAGCGAGGCGATGACCGTCCAGTCACGCGTGGCGGGGTTGGTGACCATCGGGCCGACCGTGATCCGGTGCGTCCTCTCGAGGATCTGCGAGTAGATCACGTAGGGCTCCTGCCAGAGCAGGTGCGAGTCGAAGGTCCACGCGTAGTCGAAGCCGTGCGTCTCCGCGAGGACGGCGAGCGCGACGGTGCGCGAGGCGGGCGGGTTGGTCTGGAGGACGACTCCGAAGTCCATGGGGTTCCTTCTGCTCGATCAGGTGCTGGCTCGGATCGGGTGCCGGCTCAGATCAGGTACTGGCTCAGACCGCGCGGGATGTACGCCCCGTCGCCCTTCGTGCCGACGTAGGAGCCGTCGTCGACGACGACCCTGCCGCGGGAGATCACCGTGTCGACGTGGCCGTCGATCTCGAAGCCCTCCCAGGCCGAGTAGTCCATGTTCATGTGGTGGCTTCGGCCCTCGCCGATCCCGATCGAGGTGTGCCCGCTCGGGTCGTAGACGACGACGTCGCCGTCGGCCCCGGGCTGGATGACGCCCTTCCTCCCGTACATCCCGAACATCCGCGCCGGGGTGGTCGAGGTGAGCTCGACCCAGCGCGGCAGGGAGATCTGCCCCGACACCACGCCCTGGTACATCAGGTCCATCCGGTGCTCCACCGAGCCGATGCCGTTGGGGATCTTCGAGAAGTCGCCGATCCCCATGTCCTTCTGGCCCTTCATGCAGAAGGGGCAGTGGTCGGTCGAGACCATCTGGATGTCGTTGGTGCGCAGCGACTGCCACATGTGGTGCTGATGCCCCTCCGCCTTCGAGCGCAGCGGCGTGGAGCACACCCACTTCGCGCCCTCGAAGCCCGGCGCGCCGAGCTGCTCCTCGAGCGAGAGGTAGAGGTACTGCGGGCAGGTCTCCCCGAAGACGTTCATGCCGCGGTCGCGGGCCTGGGCGATCTGCTCCACCGCCTGCTTCGCGGAGACGTGCACCACGTACAGCGGCGCGCCGGTGAGGTCGGCGATCATGATCGCCCGGTGCGTCGCCTCCTCCTCCGCCTGCCAGGGGCGAGAGGTGCCGTGGAAGTACGGCGCGGTGTTCCCGGCGGCGAGGGTCTGCTTCACCAGTTCGTCGATGAGGGCGCCGTTCTCGGCGTGCATCATCATCATCGCGCCGTTCTCCGCGCCCTTCTGGAACGCCCGGAGGATCTGCCCGTCGTCCGAGAGGAACACGCCCTTGTAGGCCATGAACAGCTTGAAGCTGGTCACCCCCTCGCGCATCAGCTCGTCCATCGCGACGAGCGAGGAGTCCTGCACGTCCGAGAGGATCTGGTGGAAGCCGTAGTCGATCGCGCAGTTGCCGGCCGCCTTCTCCTGCCACGCCTGGAACCGGTCGACGACGCTCTCGCCCGGGTACTGCACTACGAAGTCGACGATCGACGTCGTGCCGCCCCAGGCCGCGGCGCGCGTGCCGGTCTCGAAGGTGTCCGAGGCAGAGGTGCCGCCGAACGGCATCTCCATGTGCGTGTGCGCGTCGATCCCGCCCGGGATGACGTACTTGCCGCGCGCGTCGATCACCCGGTCGACGTGGGCCGCCAGGTCGAAGCCCAGCAGCGTGGAGCCGGGGGCGAGGACGGCGGCGATGGTCTCGCCGTCGATCAGGACGTCTGCGGCTCCGGTGCCGGTCGCGTTGACGACCGTTCCGCCGGTGATGAGGGTCTTCATCGGTCTTCCCCGTCTCGGTCTGCGTTCACGGCTTCGGGATGCTGGTGTACGACTCCGGCCGGCGGTCCCGGTAGAACTGCCAGTCGTCGCGCATCTCCTGCACCATGTCCATCTCGAGGTCGCGGATCAGGATCTCCTCGGCCTCGCCCGAGCCCCGCTCCCCGACGAACTCCCCCCGCGGATCGATGATCTGGCTGGTGCCGTAGAAGTCGACCGCGAGGTCGCCGTACTCGTTGTCCTCCCGGCCGACGCGGTTGGGCTGCAGCACGAAGTAGCCGTTCGCCACCGCGGCCGCCGGGCCCTCGACCTCCCAGAGGCGGTTCGACAGGCCGGGCTTGGTGGCGTTGGGGTTGAAGACGAGGTGGGCGCCGTTCAGGCCCAGCTCCCGCCAGCCCTCCGGGAAGTGGCGGTCGTAGCAGATGTGGACGCCGACCTTGCCGACCGCGGTGTCGAAGACCGGGAAGCCGAGGTTCCCGGGCCGGAAGTAGAACTTCTCCCAGAAGCGGTCCAGGTGCGGGATGTGGTGCTTGCGGTACTTGCCGAGGATCGTCCCGTCGGCGTCGACCACGACCGCGGTGTTGTAGTAGACGCCGGTCTGCTCCTCCTCGTAGATCGGGAGGATCATCACCACGCCCAGCTCCTTCGCGAGGGCCGCGAAGCGCTGCACGATCGGCCCGTCGGCGGGCTCGGCGTAGCGGTAGTACTTCTTGTCCTGGGTGATGCCGAAGTACGGGCCGTAGAACAGCTCCTGGAAGCAGACGATCTGCGCGCCGTCGGCTGCGGCGTCCCGGGCCATCCGCTCGTGCTTGTCGAGCATCGACTCCTTGTCGCCGGTCCAGGTCGTCTGGGTGATCGCTGCGCGGACGATGGTCATCGGTACCTCCATGCTCGGGCGTCCCTGTCCGGCTCCGGTCGTGCTCCGCCGGGCGGTGCGGAGCCGGGGACGTGGACCCACTGTGGTCCCCGCCGGGCCCGAAGGCAATGACGGACCGTCCGGCTCCGGGGACAGGGCTTCATCGTCGGGGTTCGACGTTTCCCCGGTGTTTCCGGCGCGGATCCGCAGCATTAAGGCTCGCCGGGGGAGGAATCCGTCGGTGCCGCTAGCGTGGGCGGATGCGCATCACGATCCTGGCCGGAGGCGTCGGCGGCGCCCGCTTCACCTCGGCGGTCCGCGAGCACCTCCGCGACCTCGAGGCCGCCGGCGGCGAGGCGAGCGAGATCACCGTCGTCGTCAACACCGGCGACGACATGTGGCTCACCGGCCTCAAGGTCTGCCCCGACCTCGACTCGATCACCTACGCGCTCGGCGGAGTGAACGACACGGAGCGCGGCTGGGGGCGGGCCGGCGAGAGCGAGCGGGTCTCGGCCGAGCTCACCGCCTTCGGCGTCGGCTGGCCGTGGTTCACCCTGGGCGACCTCGACCTCGGCACCCACATCGCCCGCAGCTCGATGCTGCGCGACGGCCTCACCCTCTCGGAGGCGACCGCGCGGATCACCGCCCGCTGGCCGCTGGGGGTCCGCCTGCTGCCGATGTCGGACCAGGACGTCGAGACCCACGTCGAGGTCGACCTTCCCGGCGAGGGCGTGCGGCTCCTCCACTTCGAGGAGTGGTGGGTGCGGCTTCGGGCGTCAGCGCCCGCGCGCCGCTTCGTCCAGCAGGGGGTGGAGAGCGCCCGCCCCGCCCCGGGCGTGCTGGAGGCGATCGCCGACACCGACGCGGTGCTCGTCGCCCCCTCCAATCCCGTCGTCTCGATCGGCACGATCCTCGGAGTGCCCGGGATCGCGGACGCCCTCCGCCGGACCTCCGCACCCGTCGTGGGCGTCTCCCCCGTCATCGGAGGCGCGGTGGTGCGCGGCATGGCCGACGCCTGCCTCGCCGCGATCGGCGTCGAGACCTCCGCCGAGGCCGTCGGCCGGCACTACGGAGCCCGGAGCGGGGGCGGCCTCCTCGACGCCTGGCTCGTCGGCGAGGAGGACGCGGACGCGGTCCCGGCGCTCGAGTCGGCGGGGCTCCGCGCCCGCTCCGTGCCGCTCTGGCTGACCGGCCGGGACGCCTCCGTGCGGCTCGCCGCCGACGCTCTCGCCGCCGCGAGGGGCTGAGCGGAGCCTCCTCCCGGGGCCGCGGACCGCGTGTCGCAGCGCGGATGCGGTCACGCCTCCCACGGGGCGCCCCGTTCCCTTGTACGGTCGGAGGCGGACGAACTCCCCGATTCACCCCCGCACCGGACCCGGAATCCCTCGGTCGCGCCCCCGACCGCGTCCTCACCACGTCTCCGAGCCCTGCGGAACCGCGTGCCGTCCCGTCAGGAGGAAACCATGGAGCCCAGCTCGAGGATCAGCACCGAGCGGATCGAGCCCGACATCGTGGTGATCCGCCCCGTCGGCCGGCTCGACCTGTCCACGGCGTGGGAGCTCGAAGCGGTCCTCCAGCGCGCGCTCGAGGCGGGAGAGGTCCGCGTGGTCGTCGACCTGGCGGCCGTCGAGTTCCTCGACTCGTCCGGGCTCGGCGTCCTCGTCGCCGGACTCAAGGAGGCGCGGAAGGCGGGCGGCGAGCTGCGCGTGGCCGCCGCCGGCGAGCAGCCCGCCATGGTGCTCGGCCTGTCCAACCTCGACCGCCTGCTCGGGAGCGCCGAGACCGTCGAGGAGGCCTACCGTGCCTGAGCGCTCCTTCGTCGTGCGCACGCCGCCCGAGGACGGCGTCACCGCCGTCCACGAGGCGCTCGAGGAGCTGTGGCTCGAGGAGCCGGGCGTCGCGCCGGTCGACCGGATGTCGTTCGAGACCGCGCTGGTCGAGCTGACCTCGAACATCGTCCAGCACGCCCGGTCGTACCGGCACATCATCTGCCTGGTCGAGATCCGCGTCGACGCGACCGAGCTGCGCGCCTCGCTCAACGACTCCGCCGAGGAGGCGCCCGCCGAGGTCGCCGACCCCCGCGACATGCCGGACGAGTGGGACGAGGCAGGCCGCGGGATCCCGTTCATCCACGCCCTCGTCACCGAGTTCTCCTACCGCCGTGTCGACGGGCAGAACCTTTGGGCACTCGCCCGGACCCGCACGTGAGCGAGCCGACCGAGCGCGCCCGCCTCGCCGCGATCGCCGAGCTCGGGATCGGCCTGAGCACCCCCCAGGAGCGCTTCGACAGGATCACCCGCATCGCCCGCCGGCTCCTGCGCGTCCCCCTCGCCGAGATCAACATCCTCGAGGAGTCGACGCAGTTCACGAAGTCGCCCCAGCGCTCGGCGCGGGCGAGCAGGATGCTGCGCGCCGACTCGATGTGCGACGTCACGGTCCAGCAGGGCGACATCCTCGTCGTCGAGGACGCCACCGCCGATCCGCGGTTCGCCGACCGCGGAGTCGTCACCGGATCCCCTCACGTGCGCTTCTACGCGGGCCGCCCGCTCGTCGTCGGGGACGGCCTCCGCGTCGGCACGATCTGCATCATCGACAGCGAGGTGCGCGGCTTCTCGGAGGAGGAGCGCGAGATCCTCGAGGACCTCGGCCGGTGGGCCGAGCGGGAGCTGCGCGAGATCGCCTTCTCCGGACGCGCGAGCGAGACGCAGGAGCGGCTCCGGCCCCAGCGCCTCGACCTCGGCGAGTGGAGCCTCGACTCGCTGACCACGCCGCTGCACGACGTCGCCGGCGACTACACGGCGTGGCGCCGCAGCGGGGACGACCTCTCCCTCGAGCTGGTCGACGTGATGGGCAAGGGGGTCTCGGCGGCGATCGTCGCCTCCGCGATCCGCTCCGCGTTCCAGGCGCGGCCGGAGCTCCCTCCCGCGGCAGCCGTCGAGGCCGTCAACCGCCAGCTCCTGCCCGACCTGACCGCGACCGGGATGTTCGCGACCGCGCTGATCGCCCGGGTCGACCTCGCGAGCGGCGCCGTCGCGTTCGTGGACAGCGGCCACGGCCTCACCCTCCTGCTGCGCGCCGACGGCACCTCGGAGCGGCTCGCCTCCACCGGCGTCCCGCTCGGCATCGCCGCCGACGTCTCCTGGGAGGAGGAGCAGCGCGTGCTCGCCCCCGGCGACGCGCTCTTCTCCTGCAGCGACGGCCTGCTCGACGTCCTCGGCGGGCGCCTCGACGCGCTCGACCGTCTCGCCGAGCTGGTGCGGAGCAACGACGACCCCGCTCTCTTCGAGCGTCTGCACGCTCTCGCAGACGACGCGCACGACGATGTGACAGCGTTGGTGCTGCGGCGCTCCGCAGCGCCCGCCCCCTCCTGATCCTGATCGAAAGGACCTCCCCCATGCCTGGTGCACTCGTCCTCGCCGGCGGCGGCCTCGCCGGAATCGCCTGGGAGCTCGGCGTCCTCCGCGGCCTCGCCGACGCCTCCCCCGAGGCGGCCCGCCTCCTGCTCGATCCGTCGACGACCTTCATCGGCACCTCCGCGGGCTCCGCGGTCGCCGCGCAGCTGAGCACCGGCACCGGCCTCGACGAGTCGTACGAGGCCCAGCTCCAGGAGGAGTCCGCCGAGATCGGAGCGGACGTCGACGGTGAGCGCCTCCAGGCCCTCTTCGCCGCGGCCGTCGAGGGCGCGACCTCGCCCCAGGACGCGCGGCGCCGCATCGGCACCCTCGCGCTCGAGGCCGAGACGCTCCCCGAGGACACGCGCCGGGCCGTCATCTCGGCCCGCGTGGGCGACGCCGACTGGCCCGAGCAGCGTCTGCTCATCACCGCGGTCGACACGGCCACCGGTGAGCTGCGCGTGTTCGACCGCGAGAGCGGTGTCGGCCTCGTCGACGCGATCTCCGCCAGCTGCGCCGTCCCCGGGGTCTGGCCTCCCGTCAGCATCGACGGCGTCCGCTACATGGACGGCGGCGTGCGCTCCGGCAGCAACGCCGACCTCGCCGCGGGAGCCGACTGGGTCCTGATCGTCACTCCGCTGCCGGGAGTCGGCACGCCCGGCGCGGGCCTGATCCCGACCGGCGAGCTCGACGCCCTCGCGGACTCGCGGGTCGAGGTGCTCTACGCCGACGAGGAGTCGGTGCGCGCCTTCGGCCCGAACTCGCTCGACCCGGCCGTCCGCGCCGCCTCCGCCCGCGCCGGACGTGCTCAGGGCGCCCGTCTCGCCTCTCGGATCGCCGCGCTGGTCGGCGCCGAGTAGCCGGTCTCAGCGCCGCACGCTGTAGCGCGTGAAGACCGTGCCGTCGGCGAAGCGGTGCTCCTCGCGCAGGTCGAGGCGCGCGTGGAACCCGCACGGGAGGAAGTGGGTCCCGCCGCCCACCGCCACCGGCACCGTGTAGACCTGCACCTCGTCGACGATCCCGGCGAGCAGCGCGTGCCGGGCGAGGGTCGGCCCGCCGATCGAGACGTCGTGGTCGGCGGCGCTGACCTGCGCGGCGACGACGACCGGGTCGAACCCGCCCTCGACGCGGGTACGGCGGGTCTCGGCCGACTCCAGCGTCGTCGAGTACACGACCTTGTCGGCCGCCCGCCACATCTCCTGGAAGTCGCGGATGAACGCGAACTCCTCCGCGAGGGCCCAGGTCTGCTCCCACGCGCGCATGACCTCGTACATGCGCCGCCCGTACAGGTACGTGCGCACCCGCCCCTCGCGCTCCGTGATGAAGCGGTGCACGGCGGGTCGCGGCTCCGCCCAGGCGAATCCGCCGTCCGCGTCGTTCACGTAGCCGTCGAGCGACGCGATCGAGCTGTAGATGAGCGCGCCCACGTCGGCCTCTCTCCGTGGCCGGCTTCGGGACCGCCCACGGGCGCGACCGTAGGCCTCCCGCCTCCGTCCGGCAATGTCCGCCGGGTCCTCTGGCGCGGATCGACGGGTCGCCGCTGCTCCCGACGGCGCTCCCGGCGGTCGGCGCCCCCTCCCGGACCGCGTACCGTGGTCGTGCCGCAGAGAGCGGCCGTGAAGGGTTCGGGATGAAGATCAGCCAGCTGCGCCACTTCGTGGCGGTCGCCGAGGAGCTGCACTTCGTGCGCGCCGCCGAGCGCCTCGGCATCTCGCGGCAGAAGCTCGACTCCTCCGTCGCCGCCGTCGAGCTCGACCTCGGCAAGCCGCTCTTCGAGCCCGGTGCCGCCGCCACGACCCTCACCGCGGCCGGGCGGCAGCGCCTCGCCTCGGCCCGCGAGGAGCTCGCCGCGCTCGGCGACGAGCCGGAGGCGGCCCCGAAGTCGGGAGGCAAGGCCAAGGCCTCCAAGGGGACCGGGCGCGCGCCGATCGTCAAGGGCCAGCCCAAGCCCTACAAGCGCCGCCAGTCCCGCTGACGCGCAGTGTCCGATCGCCGGACGTGGTGGGCCCTACCGGGCTCGAACCGATGACATCCACGGTGTAAACGTGGCGCTCTACCAACTGAGCTAAAGGCCCCCGTCGCGGGAGCACCCGCGGACGATCGACTCGATCCTACGGTAGGCGGAGCGGCCCCCTGCGGGCACTAGCCTCGGCACATGACCGCCGACAGCGACTCCCGGGCGAGGCGGCGCGCCGAGAGCCGCTGGCCCGCCTCCGCCGCGATCCTCGTGGCCGTCGCCCTGAACGTGGCCGGCCACAGCGCCGACACCTCGGTGGTCCGCCTCGTCGCCGCCGGCATCACGCTCGCGCTGCTCGTGCCGCTGTTCGTCGTGAACCCGCACCGACTCGACAGCGAGACGCGCTGGTCGCGCGGGGTCTCCATCGCGCTGGCGGTCGTGCTCGCCGTGGCGAACCAGGTGAACGTGGTCGCCGTGGTGATCGACCTCGTCGACGGGACGGCCGACGGCCCTCCGCTGCTGCTCACCGCGCTCCAGGTCTGGGTCACCAACGTCGTCGCGTACGCACTGCTGTTCTGGGAGCTCGACCGCGGCGGTCCGGTCGCCCGCGGAACGCTTCCCCGCACCGAGCTGCAGGCGGCCGACTTCGCCTTCCCGCAGGACACCTACCGCGACACCGCGCCCGAGGTCGCCGCGACCTCCTCCGAACGCGCCGACTGGCGGCCCGGCTTCGTCGACTACCTCTCGGTCTCGACGACGAACACCATGGCGTTCAGCCCGACCGACACGATGCCGCTGTCGAGCCGGATGAAGCTCCTGATGATCGCCGAGGCGTTCACCGGATTCGTCCTGCTGGCCCTCGTGATCTCGCGGGCCGTCAACATCCTCAGCTGACGACCGGGGCGGTCCGCCTCCGGAGGGTCAGACGTGCGCGGGGGCGAGCGCGTCGATCGCGGCGCGGTAGGCGTCGATCGAGCGCGCCTCGCCCGGGGCGGTCATGAACGTGTCCCGGATGACGCCGGCCTTGTCGATCAGGAAGGTCGCGCGGGTCGCGTAGCCCTTCGCCTCGGTGAACACGCCGTACTGCTTGGCGACATCGCCGTGCGGCCAGAAGTCGGAGAGGAGCGTGAAGTCGTAGCCCTGCTTCTCGCCCCAGGCGCGCAGCGTGTGCTTGGAGTCGACCGAGATGCCGATCAGCTCCACGTCGGCGTGCTCGAAGAGGGAGAGGTTCTCGCGCAGCGCGCAGAACTCGCCCGTGCAGGTGCCGGAGAAGGCGAGGGGGAAGAACACCAGGGCGACGTTGCGCCGCCCGTGGAAGTCGCCCAGCTGGATGCGCTCGCCGTACTGGTTCGCGAGTTCGAAGTCGGGAGCCAGGGTCAGCTTCTCGAGAGCCATCGGTCCGATGTCCTTCCGTGCGCACGAGAGTCGCGCGAGCACGAGGGGCAATGCTAGACCCGCTCCGCGCAGACTCCAAGGAACGGCCCGTCTCCCCCGATCACGGGCCGGTCGACGCGTCCCGTCTGGCGCTCTCCTACAGTCGTCGGCGCCCATTCCTCGTGGATCACCACAGTGCGATTCCAGGTTCGGGGCACGGGAATCGCTAGGCTGACGGAGGTGCCCGCGCGCGGCTCGTCATCCGAGCCCCGGATCCGCGGATCCGCACCGCTTCATGAGAGTGATGTCTCGGGCACGATCTGCCCCCAGAGAGAGGTCGAGGGTGACTGTTAACGATCAGGACCCGTATTCCGTCGGTCACGTGGACTCGGACCCCGAGGAAACGTCGGAGTGGAACGAGTCGCTCGATGCGCTCGTCGAGGAGCGGGGCCGGGGTCGCGGGCGCGACGTCATGCTCAGCCTCCTCAAGCGCTCCAAGGAGCTCCACCTCGGCGTGCCGATGGTGCCCACCACGGACTACATCAACACAATCGCGCCCGAGAACGAGCCCGACTTCCCGGGCGACGAGGACGTCGAGCGCCGCTACCGCGCGTGGATCCGCTGGAACGCGGCCATCCTCGTGCACCGCGCGCAGCGTCCCGGCATCGGGGTCGGCGGCCACATCTCGACGTACGCGTCGAGCGCCTCGCTGTACGAGGTCGGCTTCAACCACTTCTTCCGCGGTCAGGACCACCCGGGCGGCGGCGACCAGGTCTTCATCCAGGGCCACGCCTCCCCCGGCCCGTACGCGCGCGCCTTCCTCGAGGGACGCCTGACCGAGCACCAGCTCGACGGATTCCGCCAGGAGAAGTCGCACCGGGGCGGCGGGCTCTCCAGCTACCCGCACCCGCGGCTCATGCCGGAGTTCTGGCAGTTCCCGACCGTCTCGATGGGCCTCGGCCCGATCAACGCGATCTACCAGGCGCAGGCGAACAAGTACCTCACCAACCGCGGCATCAAGGACGCCTCCGACCAGCAGGTCTGGGCGTTCCTCGGCGACGGCGAGATGGACGAGGTCGAGTCGCGCGGTCAGCTCCAGGTCGCCGCGAACGACGGCCTCGACAACCTGAACTTCATCGTCAACTGCAACCTCCAGCGCCTCGACGGACCCGTCCGCGGCAACGGCAAGATCGTGCAGGAGCTCGAGTCGTACTTCCGCGGCGCGGGCTGGAACGTCATCAAGCTCATCTGGGGCCGCGAGTGGGACGACCTGCTCGCCCGCGACACCGAGGGCGCGCTGCTCGACCTGATGAACAAGACGCCCGACGGCGACTTCCAGACCTACAAGACGGAGGACGGCGCCTACGTCCGCGAGAACTTCTTCGGCCGCGACCCGCGCGCCAAGAAGCTCGTCGAGGGCTACTCCGACGAGCAGATCTGGGGCCTGCGCCGCGGTGGCCACGACTACCGCAAGATCTACGCGGCCATGAAGGCCGCGACGGAGCACAAGGGCCAGCCCACCGTCATCCTCGCCCACACCATCAAGGGCTACGGTCTCGGCCGCAGCTTCGAGGGCCGCAACGCGACCCACCAGATGAAGAAGATGACGCTGGACAACCTCAAGTCGTTCCGCGACACCATGCGCATCCCGATCACGGACGCGCAGCTCGAGGAGAACCCCTACCTCCCGCCGTACTACCACCCCGGTCAGAACGACGAGGCGATCGAGTACCTGCAGGAGCGCCGCCGCGCGCTCGGCGGCTACCTCCCCGAGCGCCGCTCGAAGTACACGCAGCTGAACCTCCCCGAGGACTCGGCCTACGCGGTCGGCAAGAAGGGCTCCGGGACGCAGGAGATCGCCACCACCATGGCGTTCGTCCGCATCCTGAAGGACATCCTCCGCTCGAAGGACTTCGGCAACCGCGTCGTCCCGATCATCCCGGACGAGGCGCGCACCTTCGGCATGGACGCGTTCTTCCCGAACGCGAAGATCTACAACCCGCGCGGCCAGCACTACACGTCGGTCGACCGCGAGCTCCTCCTGGCCTACAAGGAGAGCCCGCAGGGTCAGATCCTCCACGTCGGCATCAACGAGGCGGGCGCCCTCGCGGCGTTCACCGCGATCGGCACCTCGTACTCGACGCAGGGCGAGCCGCTCATCCCGGTCTACGTCTTCTACTCGATGTTCGGGTTCCAGCGCACGGGCGACGCGATCTGGGCGGCCGGCGACATGATGTCGCGCGGCTTCATGATCGGCGCCACCGCAGGACGCACCACGCTGACCGGCGAGGGCCTCCAGCACGCGGACGGGCACTCCCCGATCCTCGCGGCGACCAACCCCGCCGTCGTGAGCTACGACCCGGCCTACGGGTACGAGATCGCGCACATCGTGCAGTCCGGTCTCGAGCGCATGTACGGCGGGAAGCACACCGACCCCAACGTCATGTACTACATCACGGTCTACAACGAGCCGATCGTGCAGCCGAAGGAGCCGGAGGACGTCGACGTCGAGGGCATCGTCCGCGGCATCCACCGCATCTCCTGGGGTCAGTGGGACGGGCCGAAGGCCCAGCTCCTCGCCTCGGGCGTCGCCGTGCCGTGGGCGATCGAGGCGCAGAAGCTCCTCGCCGAGGACTGGGGCGTCTCGGCGGACGTCTGGTCGGTCACCTCGTGGAACGAGCTGCGCCGCGACGGCATCAAGGCCGAGCAGCACAACTTCCTCCACCCCGAGGACGCCGAGCAGGTGCCGTACGTGACGCAGAAGCTGGCCGACGCGAAGGGCCCCTTCGTCGCCGTCTCGGACTTCTCGCACCAGGTCCCCGACCAGCTGCGCCAGTTCATCCCGGGCGACTTCGCGACGCTCGGCGCGGACGACTTCGGGTTCTCGGACACCCGTGCGGCGGCGCGGCGCTACTTCCAGATCGACGGCCCCTCGGTCGTCGTGCGGACGCTGCAGCTGCTCGCCAAGCGCGGCGAGGTCGACCCCTCGCTCGCCGTCCAGGCGATCGAGAAGTACCGCCTCCTCGACGTCAACGCCGGCACCACCGGGGGCGGCGAGAGCTGACGGACGAGTCCGTGCTCTCGCAGGAACCCGCACCGTCGAGTGCGCGGGGTCCTGCTCCTGCGGCGGAGCGTCCGGCCACCCGGCCGGGCGCTCCCCGCACGAAGGAGCAGACCCTCGCCTGGCTGCGCACCCTCGCCGGTGAGCTCTCGACGCAGACGATCAAGCGCCTCGAGGACACGCTGCCCTGGTACGGCAGCATGCCCCCGGGTCGGCGCTCGGCGGTCGGCCTCGTCGCCCAGGCCGGCATCACCTCGTTCATCTCGTGGTTCGACGACCCGTCGGCCACGCCGTGGATCGCGGCGGACGTGTTCGGAGCCGCTCCCCGCGAGCTGCTGCGCTCCGTCTCGCTGACGCAGACGCTGCAGCTGATCAAGGTGACGGTCGAGGTCGTCGAGGACCGGATCAAGAACGGCGGGGAGGACCTCCGCGAGGCGATCCTCCTCTACTCGCGCGAGATCGCCTTCGCCGCGGCCGACGTCTACGCGCGCGCCGCCGAGGCCCGAGGCCTCTGGGACGCGCGCCTGGAGGCGCTGGTCGTCGACTCGATCCTCACGGGCGAGGCCGACGACGAGCTGCCCAGCCGGATCGCCGCCCTCGGCTGGCACGGCCACGGCGAGGTCGCCGTCCTGGTGGGCACCGCCCCCAAGATGCTCGACGTCGACCAGCTGCGCCGCACGGCCCGGCACATGGACGCCGACGTGCTGATCGGCGTGCAGGGCAGCCGGCTCGTCCTGGTCATCGGCCGCGCCGAGCCGAGCGAGAACGCCACGGAGGAGACCGGCCCGCCGGTCGCGTTCCTCGAGATCGCGGAGGCGCTCGAGCCCGGCTTCGGAACGGGCCACCTCGTCCTCGGCCACGAGGTGCCGACCCTGGTCGAGGCGTCCCGCAGCGCCCGCGCGGCCCTCGCCGGCTTCGCGGTCGCCCGCTCCTGGCGGAACGCGCCGCGACCGGTCAACGCCGACGACCTCCTTCCCGAGCGCGCCCTCGCCGGCGACCCGCTCGCCCGCCAGAGCCTCATCACGCAGATCTACCGGCCCCTGCAGAAGCACTCGACCGAGCTGCTGACCACGCTGTGGGCCTACCTCGACAACGGCCGCTCCCTCGAGGCGACCGCCCGCGAGCTGTTCGTGCACCCGAACACGGTGCGCTACCGCCTCAAGCGGGTCGCCGAGGTGATCGGTTGGGACGCGACGGGCGCCCGCGAGGCGCTCATCCTCCAGTCCGCCCTCATCCTCGGCTCCATGAGCGACCCGGACGGCGCCGTCCGCCGGAAGCCGTCCCGCCGCTGAGGCCGTCTGCTCGCCGAATCCCTCCCGCCCCTGAACACTTGTAGACCCGCGACAAGCTCTTTGTGCTTTGTCAGTGGCTCCACGCGCCGCACGTGCGAGCGCAGATCGGAAGACTGGATACCGTGATCGTCGTCGTCGCCCCGGGTCAGGGCTCCCAGACCCCCGGATTCCTCGCCCCCTGGCTCGAGATCCCCTCCGTGGCCGAGCAGGTCGCCGCGCACTCGGAGGCGGTCGGCATCGACCTCGCCGCGCACGGCACCGTCTCGGACGCGGACACCATCCGCGACACCGCGGTCGCCCAGCCCCTGATCGTCTCCGCGGGACTCGTGAGCCTCGCCGCCCTCCTCGAGGGCGGACGGCGCGAGCGCATCGCGGGCATCGCCGGCCACTCCGTCGGCGAGATCACCGCGGCTGCCGGAGCCGGGGTCCTCACCGAGGCCGACGCGCTGGTGTTCGTCCGCGAGCGCGCCCGTGCCATGGCCGCTGCGGCCGCCGCCGAACCGACCGCGATGAGCGCGGTCCTCGGCGGCGACGAGCAGGCCCTGATCGCCCGTCTCGACGAGCTCGGCCTCGAGCCGGCCAACTACAACGGCGGCGGGCAGATCGTCGTCGCCGGCGCGGTCGACGCGCTCGAGGCGCTCAAGGCGGAGCCGCTCCGCGGGACCCGCGTGATCCCCCTGCAGGTGGCCGGCGCCTTCCACACCCGCTACATGGCGCCCGCCCGCGACTCCCTCGCCGGCGTCGCCGCCGGGCTGACCCCCTCCGACCCGACGCTCCGGCTCTGGACGAACCGCGACGGGTCGGTCGTCGACTCCGGTGCCGCGTTCCTCGAGCTGCTCGTCGGCCAGGTCGCCTCCCCCGTCCGCTGGGACCTCTGCATGGCGGCCTTCGCCGACGCGGGCGTCACCGGGATCATCGAGCTGGCACCCGCCGGCGCGCTGGTCGGCCTCGCCAAGCGCGGCCTCAAGGGCGTGCCGAGCATCGCCATCACGACCCCCGACGACGTGGACGCCGCCCGCGCCTTCCTCGACGAGCACGCCGCCTAGCAGGAGAGACCCCATGACGACCCCTTCCCTCACCCAGTCCAGCGGCAGCGCCTACACCCGGATCCTCGGCATCGGCGCGGCCCGCGGCGACCTCGTCGTCCCGAACGACGACCTGATCGAGCCGATCAACTCCTCCGACGAGTGGATCCGCCAGCGCACCGGCATCATCGAGCGCCGCCGGGCCTCCGCCGACATCCACGCGGTCGACCTCGCGACCACTGCCTCCCTCGAGGCGATCGAGAAGGCGGGCATCCGCCCGGACCAGATCGGCGTCGTGCTCGTCTCCACGATCAGCAACACCGTGCAGACCCCGTCGCTGGCCGCGCTCCTCGCGGACCGCATCGGGGCGAACCCCGCCCCGGCGTACGACATCTCGGCAGCCTGCGCCGGCTACACCTACGGGATCGCCCAGGCCGATTCCTTCATCCGCTCCGGCCTGGCCGAGTACGTGCTCGTCGTCGGAGCCGAGAAGCTGTCCGAGCTGGTCAAGTCGACCGACCGCAGCATCTCCTTCCTCCTGGGCGACGGCGCGGGCGCCGCGGTCGTCGGCCCCAGCGACACCGCCGGCATCTCGAAGACCGTCTGGGGATCCGACGGCTCCAAGTGGGACACCGTCGGCATGGACAACCCGCTCGCGGCCTACCGCGACGGCACCGCTGAATGGCCCACCCTCCGCCAGGACGGCCCGTCGGTCTTCCGCTGGGCGGTCTGGGAGATGGCCAAGGTCGCCAAGCAGGCGCTCGCGGAGGCGGGCGTCCAGCCCGAGGACCTCGCCGCGTTCATCCCCCACCAGGCGAACATGCGCATCATCGACGAGCTCGCGAAGCAGCTGAAGCTCCCCGAGACCGTCGCTATCGGCCGCGACATCGAGACCACCGGCAACACCTCCGCCGCGTCGATCCCGCTCGCCACCCACCGCCTGCTCGAGGAGCACCCGGAGCTGCACGGCGGACTCGCGCTGCAGATCGGCTTCGGCGCCGGACTGGTGTTCGGCGCGCAGGTCGTGGTGCTCCCGTGACCGGCGCGACCCCACCCCTAAACTGACCTACGGTCACTGACGAACACCCGAAGAACCCCCAAGGAGAGAACCATGGCACTGTCCAACGAAGAAGTCCTCGCCGGCCTGGCCGAGCTTGTCAACGACGAGACGGGCATCGCCACCGACTCCGTCGAGATGGACAAGTCGTTCACCGACGACCTCGACATCGACTCCATCTCGATGATGACCATCGTCGTCAACGCCGAGGAGAAGTTCGACGTGAAGATCCCCGACGACGAGGTCAAGAACCTCAAGACGGTCGGCGACGCGGTCCGCTTCATCGTCAAGGCGTCCGAGTAGTCGTCGCCCGCGCACCCCGTCCTCGTGGCGGACACCCCGGCCGGCGATCGTCGGCCGGGGTGAGCCCGGCACCCACCCACACGGAACAGAGAAGCTCGTCATGACCAAGAAGATCGTCGTCACCGGAATCGGTGCCAGCACTCCCCTCGGCGGGACCGCCCGGGAGTCCTGGAACGCACTCCTCGCCGGCGAATCAGGCGTCCGCTCCCTCGAGCAGGACTGGGTCGCCCAGTACGACATCCCGGTCACCTTCGCCGCCCAGGCCAAGGTCCGCCCGGAGGAGGTGCTCTCCCGCCCCGAGGCGAAGCGCCTCGACCCCTCCAGCCAGTTCGCGCTCATCTCGGCCCGCGAGGCCTGGGCCGACTCCGGCATCACCGACGTCGACCCGCTCCGCGTGGGCGTCGACTACTCGACCGGCATCGGCGGCCTCTGGACCCTCGTCGACGCGTGGGACACCCTCCGCGAGCGCGGTCCCCGCCGGGTCCTCCCGATGACCATCCCGATGCTCATGCCCAACGCGGCCGCCGCCGCGATCAGCATGGCCATCCCCTCCCGCGCCTACGCCCGCACCGACGTGTCGGCCTGCGCCTCCAGCACCGAGGCCCTCGCGAACGCCTACGAGCACCTGCAGCTCGGCCTCGCCGACGTGGTCGTCGCCGGCGGCACGGAGTCGGTCGTCCACCCGCTCCCGATCGCCGCCTTCGCGTCGATGCAGGCCCTCTCGCGCCGCAACGACGACCCGGCGACCGCCTCGCGCCCCTACGACGTCTCCCGCGACGGCTTCGTCCTCGGAGAAGGCGCCGCGACGCTCATCCTCGAGACCGAGGAGCACGCCCTCGCCCGCGGAGCCCGCATCTACGCGGAGCTCGCCGGCGGCGCCGTCACCAGCGACTCGTACCACATCACGGCGCCGGACCCCGAGGGCTCCGCCGCCGCCCGCGCCATGATCGGCGCCCTCGAGCAGGCCGGAGCCGCGCTCACCGACGTCACCCACGTCAACGCCCACGCGACGAGCACCCCGGTCGGCGACATCGCCGAGTACCGCGCCCTGCTGCGCGTCTTCGGCGACCACCTCCCGAACATCGCCGTCTCCGCGACCAAGGCGTCCACCGGCCACCTCCTCGGCGGCACCGGCGCGCTCGAGGCCATCTTCACCGTGCTCGCCCTCCACGAGCGCACCGCACCCCCCACCATCAACCTCTTCGAGCAGGACCCCCAGATCCCCCTCGACGTCGTCACCAGCCCCCGCGCCCTCGGCGACGGACCGCTGGTCGCCATCTCGAACTCGTTCGGGTTCGGGGGGCACAATGCTGTTGCCGCTTTCCGGACGGTGTAGCGGGGCGTAGCCCCGCTCCACCGTGCGGAAAGCGGGCTGCGCCGCTCCTTGCGCGGCGCAGGCGCGTCCGCTGGGGAGGGGGGCGGGGTTCCCGAGGGCCGGTGCGGTGCGGCGACGGTGATCCGCTGGAACGCGGATCCCCGGATACGCCTCGTGTCGCGAGGGATCTGCGCCGCCGTCTGGTGCGGGCTGGTGAGCACGCCGTGCTGGTGGGGAGCGCGGGCTTCGCCGCGGCTCGGGTCGGATACTCCGATTGCGGAAGCTGTCCGGGTGGGAGCGCGGGCTTCGCCGCGGCTCGGGTAGAAGGCTTCGGTTCAAGCAGCTGTGCTCGAGGGGAGCGCGGGCTTCGCCGCGACTCGGGTCGGATACTCCGATCAACGAAGCCGACCAGGTGGGAGCGCGGGCCTCGCCGCGACTCGGGTTGCACGCTCCAATCAACGAAGCTGTCCGGGTGGGAGCGCTGGCTTCGCCGAGACTCGGGTCGGATGCTCGGATCAGGCGCAACAGAGGTGCGGGCGGCTCCACGAGTCTTCCGATGCCCTCCGCCGGAACGCGGTGCTCCGCCGACCGTCTGGTCAACGTGCCAGCGAGCGGCAACCGCGAGGTGACGACGCGGCTTCGAGGCGGACCTCTGCCGGAACGGGGGGGGTCCGCTGGCCGCCTGGTTCAGGGAGGCGGGAGCGAGCGGTCCCCGCGAGGCATATCCGCCGATCCGCGTGCCAGCGGATCGGCGTCGCCGGCCGCCGGCCGCTCCACGGAACCCGACCACCCGCCCGAGCCGACTGCGCGACGCCGCGCGAGGAGCGGCGTCGAATCAGCTCAGCCGACCCCGTGCATCCAGACGACGGGCGCGAAGTCGCCGCCGTAGCGGAAGGGCTCGAGCTCGTCCTCCCAGGCCTGGCCGAGGGCGAGGCGCAGCTCGCGGTGCAGCTCGATGGGATCGGCGCCGGCGAGCTCCATGGCGGAGCGGATGCGGTCCTCCGGCACGACGATGTTGCCCGCGCTATCGGTCTGGGCGTAGAAGATGCCGAGCTCGGGCGTGTGCATCCAGCGGCCGCCGTCGACGCCGGGAGAGGGCTCCTCGGTGACCTCGTAGCGGACGTCGGCCCAGCCGCGGAGAGCGGACGCGATGACGGCACCGGTTCCGACCGGGCCCTCCCAGGCGAACTCGGCGCGCAGTGTGCTGCGGAGCACGGGCTGCTCGATCCAGGCGAAGTTCACGGCGCGACTGAGGGCGCGACCTGTCCCCCACTCGAGGTGGGGGCAGAGCGCGCGGGGGGCGGAGTGCACGAAGAGCACACCCCGAGTCTGCTGCGCCACCATGGTGTCCTCCGTTCGTCCCGGTGCGTCTTCCCCAACGACCCGGACCACGGAACACTCTGCGGTGCGCCTTCTTCGATTATGACGGTGGACGTGCCACCACGCCCGATCATGCAGGAGCGGCGGACCTCCGTCAAGGCGGCTCGCCGCGCCTGCTCGACCGGCCGTGGGCGGCTCCTGCCTATACTCGGGTCGTCCGCGCCGCCGGACGCCGCACACCGCCAGACGCCCGCCGGGAGGAGCACCGTGTCCGTCCGCGACGGCCTGCTCGCCCTGCTCACGCTCGGCCCCGCCTACGGCCTCCAGCTGCACGCCGAGCTCCTCGACCGTGCCGCGCACCGGCCCCGGGTCAACGTCGGCCAGATCTACTCGACGCTCGAGCGCCTGCGCGAGCGGGGCCTCGTCGTCTCGGCCGGGTCCACCGACGACGGCCTCCCCCTGCACGCGCTCACCGACGAGGGCCGCGCGGAGGCGGCCGCCTGGCTGACGGGTGACGGAGCGTCCCCGGAGGAGGACTGGGACGACGTCCTCGACCGGGTGCTGCTGGCCTCGAGCCTGTCCGGCGCCGACCTCGCCGCCGTCCTCGACGCGTACGAGAGCTCGCTGCCCGCCACCGCCGACGAGCAGGCGGAGGAGGAGGACGCGCACCCGCAGCGCCGCCTCGCCGCGATCGCCGCCCGCGTGCGGGAGGAGGCCCTGCGGCGCCTCCTCGAGGCGGCCCGCGACGAGCTCACGGGCGACGGGCCGGGACGGGGCGTCCGCGGATACGCTCTCGAGCGTCCCCGCCGGGGCCGTCGAGCCTCGAGCTAGGACGAGACAGGCGCGGGTGCCGTCGCCTAGGGTGGTTCGCATGTCCCGCACCCCCCTCGGTCTCCGCGTCCCCTCCCGGGCGCGCCGGCGCCTCGTCGCCGCCGGAGCGGGCACGGTCCTCGTCCTGTGCGCCGCCCTCGCCGCCCCGCTCTCCGCGTCCGCCGCCTACGACCCGTCCGACTACCCATCGTGGTCCGATGTCGAGGCCGCGAAGTCGAGCGAGAGCGCCACCGCCGCCGAGGTCGACCGCATCACCGCCTTCCTCGCCGACCTGCGCGACCAGGCCGCCGCCCTCACCGACGCCGCCATCAGCCGGGCCGCCGAGGCGGACGCCGCGCAGAGCGCTCTCGACGAGGCGACCCAGCGCGTGAGCGCCCTGGAGGAGCGCGCCTCCGCCGCCCGCTCGGACGCCGACGCAGCGAAGGAGCAGGCCGGCCGTCTCGCCGCGCAGCTCTACCGCAACGGCGGGACCGATGCGACGCTCAACCTCCTCATCGGCGGCGACGAGTCGAGCGAGCTGCTCTACCGCCTCGGCACCATGACGCAGCTCACCCAGCAGACCAGCCGGCTCCAGACCGCGGCGCAGTCGACCGAGAACCAGGCCGTCTCCCTCGCCGCTCAGGCCGAGCAGGCCCGGGGCGAGCGCGTCTCCCTCGCCACCGCCGCGGCCGACGCGCTCTCGGTCGCCCGCTCCGCTCAGGCCGAGGCCGACGCCAAGGTCGCCGACCAGGAGAAGTACAGCCAGGAGCTCTACACCCAGCTCGCCTCGCTCAAGAACACCACCGCCGAGATCGAGCGGGAGTACGCCGACGGCCAGGACGCGAAGTCGGCGTTCGAGGAGCAGCAGCGCCTCTCCCGCCTCGCCGCCGAGGCCGAAGCCGCCCGCCAGCGCGCCGCGTCGGCTCCCGCCGCGGCCGCGGCTCCGGCAGCGCCCTCCAACAGTGGAGGCGGCGGAGGCGGCCCGGTCGAGCTCGGCGACGACGACCCGACCGGCGCGCGCAACAGCTCCGCCAAGACCATCGCCGCCCTCGGCACCTACGCCGGACGCACGGACGGCCTCTCCCCCGCGCAGGCCCAGGCCTACGCCCGGACCGCCGTCGGCCGCTTCGGCTGGGGCGCCGACCAGGTCGACCGGTGCCTCATCCCGCTGTGGAACGGCGAGTCGGGGTGGCGGTGGAACGCGCTGAACCGCTCCTCCGGCGCCTACGGCATCCCGCAGGCCCTCCCGGCGAGCAAGATGGCCAACTCGGGAGCCGACTACCAGACGAACGCGGCGACGCAGGTCGACTGGGGGCTCTCGTACATCAAGAGCGCCTACGGCTCGCCCTGCAACGCGTGGTCGAGCTGGAACAACCGCTCGCCGCACTGGTACTGATCCCGCGTCTCACTTCGCCTGGTCGTAGGAGTCGACGACGGCGACGGTGACCGGGAAGTCGACCTCGCCCTCTCCGAAGAGCGAGCGTCCGGCGCGCACCGCCGCCTCGCGGACGATCGCGGCGACCCGCTCGCCGACGTCGGCGGGAGCGTGCACGATCACCTCGTCGTGCAGGAAGTAGACGAGGTGCGCCCGGCCGACCGCGCCGCCCTCGGCGCGCAGTCGCGCCCGCAGCTCGCCCATCCAGCAGAGCGCCCACTCGGCCGCGGTCCCCTGCACCACGAAGTTGCGGGTGAAGCGTCCCCACTCGCGTGCCCGGGCCGCATCGGCCGAGAGCCCCTCGGGGCCCGGAGGCGAGCTGCGCCCGAGCCACGTCGAGACGCTCTCGCCGCGCTCGCCCGCCCGAGCCGCCGCCTCGACGTGCGCGACCGAGCGCGGGTAGGCACGGGCGAGCCTCGGGAGCAGCCGCCCGGCCTCGCCGCTCGTCGCCCCGTACATCGCCCCCAGCATCGCGACCTTCGCCCTCGGCCGGTCGGGGACCACGCCGGCGTCGACGATGCCCTGGTAGAGGTCGCGGCCCCGCCCGGCGGCGGCCATGGCCGAGTCGCCCGACAGCGCGGCGAGGATGCGCGGCTCGAGCTGCGCGGCATCCGCGACCACGAGGCTCCAGCCCGGATCCGCGGTGACCGCGGCGCGGATCTGCCGCGGCAGCTGCAGCGCCCCTCCGCCCGAGGTCGCCCAGCGGCCGGTGACGACGCCGCCCACCACGTACTCCGGCCGGAACCGGCTGTCGCGCACCCACGCGTCGAGCCAGGCCCAGCCGTTGGCGGTGAGCAGCCGGGAGAGCTTCTTGTACTCCAGGAGGGGCGGTACCGCGGGGTGCTCGAGGGACTGCAGCTCCCAGGAGCGCGTCGACTCGACCGGCAGCCCCGCGCGCCGCAGCGCCTTGAGGAGCTCGGCCGGCGAGTCGGGATTGAGCTCGGGCGCGCCGAGCTCGTCGCGCAGACGGACGGCCAGCGCCTCCAGCAGGGCCGGGCGGCCGCCGAAGAGCGGGCGGGGGCCGAGCATCCCGGTGAGCACCCGGTCGTGCACATCGGCGCGCCAGGGCAGCCCCGCGTGGGCGATCTCGCGAGCGATCAGGGCGCCGACGGACTCGGCGGCGAGCAGCAGGCGGAGCCGGCCGGCCTCGGCGGCGCCGGAGAGCGCCTCCTCCTGCCGGGCCAGCTCGAGGACGGGGTCGAGCTCGTCGGAGCCGCCCGCCGCCTCCTCGAACCCGATCAGCGTGTCCTGCGCGGCGGGGGCCGCGGCTCCCGCGTCCCACGGGTCGAGGGGCGAGCGCGCGAGAGCCGATGCGGCGGCGGAGACCGAGCGGCGGAGGATCGCGCGGGCCAGCCGGAGGTCGTGGCACCGGGCGACGACCACGCCGGCCGACAGCAGTGCGGGGTACCAGCGCGCGGTGTCGTCCCAGACCCAGCGCGGGCGCTCCGGCTCCCGCTCCCGGACGAACGCCGCCAGCTCGGCCGGGCCCCGGCCGCTCCCGGCCTCGGCGCCGCCGACGGGGTCGACCGCCCGCCACGCCCCCGTGGGGCCGCCGACGAGTGCGAGGAGCATCGGGCCATTCTCCCCCGTGACGGACACGGAGGCCGCCGTCGCGGGGACGGCCGGGCCCCCTCTCGCTGAAGGAGTCAGGGCGACGGCCGCGAGGGCGGGTAGCCGGGAAAGGGCTTCTCCTGCGCCGTCGGCGGCTGATGGGCCCACAGGGCGGCCGCGATGGTGTCCATCGAGCGGGAGTAGCCCACGAGCGTCCGCCTCTCCGGCTCCGCCGCCCAGGTCACCGCGCGGAACCAGGTCTCGCGGTACGGGCCGGTCTCGATGCGGCGCACCAGGCCGATCCGTCCGGTGCGCAGGGCGTCGACCATCACCCACTCGTCCTGCCCGCTGCTGCGCAGCATCTGGAGCGGACTCCACTCGATCATCGCGCCTCCCACCGGTCGATCCGCGGCCGTGGCGAGCACGAGCGCCGCGGCGTACACTCGCAGACTATCGAACACATGTTCGAACGGCCAACCGGGTCCGGCGAGTGAACGGGAGCACGACGATGGCGGTGATCGACGAGACGGCGCTGGTCTCGACCGACGGCGAGGGAGTGCCGATCGCGCTCGAGTGGCGGGGCGGGAGCTACCGGGTGACCGACCGGCCGACGGTGTGGACCTGCACGAGCGAGTGGTGGGCGCCCCTCGAGGGGTTCCCGCCGACGTTCGGGCGCACACCGGTGAGCATCGGCGGCTGGCGCTTCCAGGCGACGGACCTCGCGACCGGCGGAGCGTTCGTGCTCGACGTGGTCGCGTCGACGGAGCCGCAGTGGAGCGTGGTGCGGATCTACGAGTAGTGCCGGCGCGAGGCCGGCCGGGCGGCTACTTGTCGGCCGACCAGGGCGCCCGCGTCATGGCGATGAGAGCCGCGACTCCGGAGACGAGGCCGACACCGGCGATGGCGGACACGACGAGCCAGAGAACGAGTTCCATGCCACCAGTCTACCGAGCCCCGGAGCGGATCCTCTCCTCCCCGCTTCCATCCCCCGGCTGTGGAATAGCCTGGGCAGAGTGACCGACGCCCCCACCCGCGCGAGTGTCGGACTGCGCTCGGAGCGCGGCCCGATCCTGCTGTCCCTGATGATCTCGACCGCTCTGGTCGCCCTCGACGCCACGATCCTCTCGACGGCCGTGCCGTCCATCGTCGCCGACCTGGGGGGCTTCGAGCAGTTCCCCTGGCTGTTCTCGATCTACCTGCTGGCCCAGGCCGTCTCGGTCCCCCTCTACGGCAAGCTCGCCGATGTGATCGGGCGCAAGCCCATCATGCTGATCGGCATCGCCCTGTTCCTGGTCGGCTCGCTCCTGTGCGGCCTCGCCTGGAGCATGCCCGCGCTGATCGCGTTCCGAGCCCTGCAGGGCCTGGGGGCCGGAGCGATCCAGCCGATGGGCATCACCATCGCCGGCGACATCTACACGGTCGCCGAGCGTGCGAAGACCCAGGGCTACCTCGCGAGCGTCTGGGGCATCTCCTCGGTCGTCGGGCCGACCCTCGGCGGCGTGCTCTCGGACCTGGGCGCCTGGCGCGGCATCTTCCTCGTCAACATCCCGCTGTGCCTCCTGGCGGCGTTCCTCCTGATCCGCAGCTTCCGCGAGACCACACGGGGCGAGAAGCAGCGGATCGACGTGGCGGGCGCCTCCGTGCTCGCCGTGGGCACCGCGCTGCTCATCCTCGGGCTGCTCGAGGGCGGCAGCGCCTGGCCGTGGCTCTCCCCCGCCGGAGTCGGCGTGTTCGTCGTCTCGGCCCTCGCGTTCGCCGGCTTCGTCGCGATCGAGCGGCGAGCTGCCCCCCCAGTGCTCCCCCTCTGGGTCCTCACGCGGCGCGTGCTGATCTCGACCAGCCTGGTCTCGGTGACCGTCGGCGCGATCACGCTCGGCGTCACCTCGTACTTCCCGACCTTCGCGCAGGGCGTGCTCGGCAGCTCCGCCCTGGGCGCAGGCTTCGCCGTCGCGGCGATGACGCTCGGCTGGCCGGTCGCGGCGAGCCTGTCGGGCCGGCTCTACCTGCGCATCGGCTTCCGCAACACGGGCTTCCTCGGAGCGGGGCTCGTCGTGATCGGCACGGCGCTGACCGTCCTGCTCGGCGCCTCCTCGACGCTGTGGGAGATCGCCGGCTTCTGCGTGCTGATCGGCGCCGGCATGGGGCTCGTGGCGACTCCGACGCTGATCCGGGCGCAGTCGAGCGTCGACTGGAACGAGCGCGGAGTGGTCTCCTCGACCAACTTCTTCGCCCGGAACATCGGCAGCGCCGTCGCCGTGGCCGTGTTCGGCGCGATCGTGAACGCGAAGGCGGGCGGCGGCGTCCCCGCACCGGCGGACCTCGCCGAGGGCACCCGCTTCGTCTGCATCGCGCTCACGGTCCTCGCCGTGGGCATGCTCGCTGCGGTCTGGGCGATGCCGAAGGAGGGGCGCACCGCGCGCGGAGACGATCGGGCGGCGGAGGCCGAGCCCGACGCGGCCCGGCCGGACGCGGCCCAGCCCTAGCCTTCAGGCGGCGCCGTCGGTTCTCGTCGTCAGCCGGAGCGGCGCGCCGCGGCCGTCGCTCGCAGTCGGTCGCGGTGGGTGCGGCGCACCCGGTGCGTCCAGCGCTGCAGGGACGACCCCATCCCGGGGTGCCGCGCCAGCGTGTGGAGAGCGCGGTCGAACCGGCGGAGCATGTCCGCGAAGGCGCCGAAGGGGCGGGCCGAGATGCCGACCTCGAGGTGGCGGTCGAGCACGATCCGGTGCCGGAGTCCCAGGTGCACGCTGATCTCGACGTCGTCGTGCACGTAGGCGTCGTGCCGGTGCATCTCCTCCGCGATCTCCTCCCACGCCGACCGGCGGACGGCGCAGTTGGAGCCGAAGAGCGGCCAGTTGGCCAGCGCCGACCCCATCAGCACGAAGTAGGCGTCCATGTAGGCGACCCGCGCGATCACCCGGGCGATCGGGCCGAGCTCGTCGAAGCGTCCGGGACCGGTCACCGCTCCGACCTCGGGGTCGGCGAAGTGGCTGGCCAGGCGCGCCAGCCAGTCGGGTCCCGGGCGGGAGTCGGCGTCGAGCCGTGCGAGGACGTCGCCGTGCGCCTCGTCGAAGCCGTGCGCCGTGCTCGCCGGGATCCCGGCTCCGTCGTGCCGCACCACCCGCGCGCCCGCCGCTCGCGCGACGGCGGCGCTGTCGTCGGTGCTCCCGTCGTCGACGACGACGATCTCGAACGGAGCGAGCGTCTGCTCGCGGAGGAGCTCGAGCAGCTGCTCGAGGTGGCGGGCGTCGTCCTTCACGGGGACGACGACCGAGATGCGCCGGTGATCCATCCGCCCAGTCAACGCGATCGGGGCGCTCAGCGGGGACACCGCCACGCGTCTCGCGCGAGCCCGGACCTGTCAACCGGCTCCCGAGCGCGTCGGATCCCCTGATGGGATCGACCCGTGTCCGCCGGATCGGCGGCCCGATCGAGACAGGAGACGACATGACCCAGGGACCTCGAGACTTCCGGCCCACCCGTGCACTGGTGACCGCCTCTGACTCCGGCATCGGCCGGGCGACCGCGGTGGCACTGGCCGAGGCGGGCATGGACGTCGGCATCACCTGGCACAGCGACGAGGAGGGCGCGCAGGGCACGGCGGAGGAGGTGCGCTCCCTCGGCCGGCGCGCCGAGATCGCGCGCCTCGACACGACGGATCTGGAGGGCGCGGGCGACGTGATCGACGATCTCGCGGATCGACTGGGCGGGCTCGACGTCGCCGTCAGCAATGCGGGCGGAGGCGGGGGCGAGCCCTTCCTCGAGCAGAGCCTCGACAGCTGGCGCTCGACCGTCGCCCTGAACCTCGACGGAGCGTTCGTCTGCCTTCAGCGCGCCGCGCGGCGCATGGCGTCCCAGTTCACGGGCGGCAGGATCATCGCGGTCACCAGTGTCCACGAGCACCAGCCGCGGGTCGGCTCCGTCGCCTACACCGCTGCCAAGCACGGGCTGGGCGGCCTGCTGAAGGTGGCCGCACTCGAGCTCGGCTCCCTCGGCATCACCGTCAACGCCGTCGCCCCCGGGGAGATCGCGACGCCGATGAACGACGCCGAGGATGTGGACCCCGTCACGATCGACCGCCCCGGCATCCCCCTCGGCCGCCCCGGCGACGCCCGCGAGATCGCGGCGGTGGTCGCCTTCCTGGCCTCTCCCGCTGCCTCCTACATCACCGGATCCTCGTACGTCGTGGACGGCGGGATGCTGCAGATGGGGCCGCAGGCCGGCTCCCACCTCCGGCAGGACGACTGGCGCGAGGCCTGAGCCGCCGACCACGGCGCCCGCCCGCCGGGTACTCTCGAAGAGGTGCTCCGGCGGGCGGGGCGCCTGCTCCGGGATGTAGGTGACGCACGTGTGGTTCCGGCGTCGACGCAGGTTCAAGATGGAGCCGTACGACCCCGATGAGAACCCGTCGCGCGAGCCCGCCTCCGTCGAGGAGGCCGCCGAGGAGGGCCTGATGCTCGCGCAGTACGCGAGCCGGATGGCCGTGAAGAACCGTGTGCTGATGGACGGCCTCGGTGCTGACGTCCCCTTCGACTCGGGCCGCTACTCCGTCGTCGCCGCGGAGGAGCTCGAGAAGCTGGCGCGCGAGTCCGAGGCGGCCGCCGAGCGCCTGCGCGGCATCGCCGCCGACGTGACCTCGGTGGGCGGCCGCTCCGACCACGTGCACGACTACCGCTCGGCCGACGTCGACAACCTCGACCACCGCGAGCGGCTCTCGCTCCTGGTCGCCGACTCCCTCCACAGGCGGGCGCAGGACGAGGAGTACCTCGCGACGCTCGTCGACGACGCCCGTCAGGACGCGTGGCGCGAGCTCGCGCAGTCGATCGAGGAGACCCTCGACCGCACCTCGCGGATCGACCCGGACGACGAGGAGTACCGCCGCGACCGCTCGGTGCGGATGGCGCTCGTGGTCGTCGACGACCTGGTCAAGCTGGCGGAGGAGCGCGGCGTCAGCCTCGAGGACTGACGGGCTCGTCGTGGGACGCCGGGACGGGGCTCAGGCCCAGCCGGCGCGGAACGACTCGGTCGCCTCGGCGGAGCGCTCCCGGACCGACTCCAGCAGCTCCTCCATGGTGGAGCTGCGGAGGAACGCGAGGCGGTCGAGCTCGGTGACCGGTGCGACGCCGGCGAGCTGCCAGGCGTGCGCGGCCGGATCCTCGGCGAGCTCGACGACCGCGCCGTAGCGCTGCTCGACGAACTCGCTCGCGACCGCCAGTGCCGTGCGGACCGCCGACTCCGCCGCAGCCAGCGCGGGGGCGTGCTTCTCGTCCCACTCCAGATCGGGCAGCAGGCGAACCTCGGCGCGCGGGTACGGGTCGTCCTCGTACCAGCGGACGACCTCGAAGCGCTCCTCGCCCACGGAGTCGAGCGTGACGAACGACTCCGCCCCGTCGATGTTCAGGATGCGCGCGCGGGCGCCGACCGCGAACCGCTGGTCGCCGCCGCCCACCTCCTGGCCGCGCTCGATGAGCACGACGCCGAACGCGAGGGTCTCGTCCTCGAGGACGTCGCCGAGCATCCGCAGGTACCGCGGCTCGAACAGCCGGAGCGGGAGCGGCATGTGCGGCAGGAGCACGGAGCCGAGCGGGAACATCGGAAGATCAGGCACGGGTTCAGGCAATCACGTCGAGCGGAGAGCGGCCAGTACGGGCGCGGCGCGTCAGGACGTGCTAGCGCATCGAGCCACCGTGTCGTCCGCTCGCGGATGCTCGCCACGCCCCGGACGATCTCCGACGGCCCGCCCTCACCCGCGAGGCTCCCACTCAGACTGGGAGCATGGATCTCGCCGAACTCCGAGCCGTCGTCCGCGCGGACCTGGCCGCCAAGGGCCACGCCTCCGACCGGCTCACCGTCCTCGTCCTCCGACTCGGGCAGTACTCGAGCTCTCGGAGGACCCGGCTCCCCCTCCACCTCGTCTACCGCCTGGTCGATCTCGTCTGGACCCGCATGATCGTCGGAGCCGAGCTGCCGCCGGCCGCTCAGGTCGGGCCCGGCCTGCGGCTCCCCCACTGGGGCCGCGGCGTGATCCTGCACCCGCGCACGGTGATCGGAAGGAACGCGTTCATCTACCACGGCGTCACCATCGGCGAGTCGAAGGGTCGGACGCCCGTCATCGGCGACGACGTCTACATCGGCGCCCGCGCGACGATCGTCGGGGACGTGACCGTCGGCGACCGTGTGCGGGTCGGAGCCGGCGCCGTCGTCGTCCGCAACGTCGCCTCCGACTCGTCCGCGGTCGGCGTGCCGGCGAGGACCGCGTCGGCACCGTCCTGAGGCACGGCCCGTCGGCCTGACGGGGCCGGACCGCCCGCCCCGACGAGACCGACATCAGGTGGATGCCCGACCCGGCGCTGGAGAGAAGGAACCACCGCGGGTGGAGCGGAGTAGGGCGTACGGGACTTGAACCCGTGACCGACGGATTATGAGTCCGCTGCTCTGACCGGCTGAGCTAACGCCCCGCGGCGGCCGTCCGAGCGGCCGTCAGGTGGCGGCGGGTGCGGACGCTGCGTCGGAGGCCGGATCGGCCACCGGCTCCCCACGATACAGGCTCTCGAAGGTGCTGATCGTGCGGTTGATGTCGTGCGCGGCGACGATTTGGAGGGAGGCGCGCTTCATCGCCTCGAGGTCCTCCTGGTCGGCCGTGAGCACGGCGGTGAGGCGGTCGGCGAGGGCCTCGGCGCTGCCCGGCGCGAAGAGGTAGCCGTTCTCGCCGTCGTGGACGAGGTGCGGGAGGGCCATCGCGTCGGCGGCGACGACGGGGAGGGCCGAGGCCATCGCCTCCATCGTCGCGATGCTCTGCAGCTCGGCGATGGACGGCATGGCGAACACGGTGGCGCGGGTGTACGCCTCCTTGAGCTCGGCGTCCGAGACGTAGCCCGTGAAGCGGACGCGGTCGGCGTTGCCGAGGGTCGCGGCGAGCTGCTGGAGGTTGCGCATCTGGTCGCCGCCGCCGACGATCTCGAGCTTCGCGTCGAGCGCCGGGTCGAGCAGGGCGACGGCGCGGAGCAGGACGTCGATGTGCTTCTCGCCGGTCACGCGGCCGACGAAGAGGATCGAGTCGCCGGCGCGCGTTGCGAAGTCGGGCGTGTAGTTGTCGGCGTCGATGCCGCAGGAGATGGCGTGGACGCCCCGGAGGCCCGTGTACTTCTCGAGGAACTGCGCGGCCTTGCGGGTCGGCGTGGTGACCGCCTCCGCCCGGCCGAAGGTGCGGCGCGCGGCCCGCCACGCCATCGCCACGGCCTTGGCCTGCACGGCCTTCGGCAGGAGGGTGAACTCGAGCATGTTCTCGGGCATGAAGTGGTTCGTGCCGACGATGCGGATGCCGCGCTTGGCCGCCTCGATCCCGAGGCCGCGGCCGACGATGATGTGCGACTGGAAGTGCACGACGTCGGGCTTCACCTCGTCGAGGATGCGCGCGCTGTTCTGCCGGATGCGCCACGGCATCGCGAAGCGCAGCCAGTCGTGCGGGTACCAGCGCCAGCTGTAGAGCCGGTGCACGATGATCCGCTGGCCCTCGTGCGTCTCGACCCGGGTGCCGCTCCAGCCGTCGGCCGAGGGGGCGACGACGTGGACCTCGTGGCCGCGCTGCGCGAGACCGGCGGCGAGGCGCTCGGCGAACTTCGCGGCTCCGTTCACGTCGGGCGCGAAGGTGTCGCAGCCGATCACGACCGTCAGCGGTCGGGAGTCGGGCGATCCCGGTCGGGACGCGTCGCGGGGATCTGACACGGGAGGTCCTATCGGTGTCGTGCCGCTCGGGGAGAGAAGGGAGCGATCGGCGGAGGTCGGTCGGTTTCGTGGCTCTCGGCGCGGACCCATTGTAGGCAGAGGACTCCTCACCACTCGGGATCCCGCGCCGTCAGCGCGCCTGCGGGTGGTGCTTGGCGAGGAGGAAGACGCCGTAGATGGCGACGGCACCGGCCGTGATGAAGAGCGGGATCGCCCACGGGGCCGCGTACTGCGCCTCCCCGAGCACGACGATGCCGATCGCGACGGCGACCAACGGGTCGATGACGGTGAGGCCCGCGACGACGAGGTCCGGCGGGCCGGAGGAGTAGGCGTTCTGCACGAAGTACCCGCCGAGCGCGGTCGCGGCCAGGAGCGCCACGATGCAGACCACCGTCAGCGGGTCGAACTCGCCGTACTTGATGCGGTTGAGCACGACCTTCGCGAGAGTCGCGACGAAGCCGTAGACCACTCCGGCGCCCACGATGTAGAAGATCGCCTTCGCTCCGCGGCGGAAGACGCGGAAGGCGATGACGAAGACCGTGAGCACCACGGCGAGGATCACGAGGATCGTGATGAGCTCGGGCGTCTTGATGGACTTGTCGACCGCGTTGAACGCCGCCACGAGGACGAACGTGCCGACGCCTCCGACGCAGAGCACGATCGCCCGGATCGACGCCGCGTTCAGGCGCACCCGGCTGACCCGCGCGTTGACGACCGCGGTGATCACGAGCGCCACCGCTCCGAGCGGCTGCACCACGATGAGCGGGGAGAAGCCGAGGCTCGTCAGCTGGAAGACGATCGCGAGGCCGAGGAGCAGGGTGCCGATCACCCACGAGGGGCGCGAGAGCAGCGCGACCAGCTGGCCGCCGCTGAGCCCGGAGGAGCCGGAGCGCTTCGAGAACCGCTCCACCTTCGCCACTCCCCGGTGCTGGAACTGCGCGCCGAGGGAGAGGAACACCGCGCCCACGAGAGCGATCGGGATGCCGATGAACTTCGCCGGGTCGTTGAGGAGTTCGGCGAGATCGGCGGGCATGGGGTCGACCCTACCCAGAACGCCTCCGGGAGTCCTCCGACGCACGGGTGAGGGGCTGAGCCCAGCGGATGATCCTCGCGGACCCGGTCGACGGCCCCGCTGTACCCTGTCCCCATGGCCGTCCTCCCCATCCGCATCGCCGGCGACCCCGTCCTCCACTCCCCCGCCGCTCCCGTCACCGAGTTCGACGATGCGCTGCGCACCCTCGTCGCCGACATGTTCGAGACGATGGACATAGCCCCCGGAGTCGGTCTCGCCGGCCCGCAGGTCGGCGTCCCGCTGCGACTGTTCGTCTACGACTACGCCGACGACGACGGCACCCCCCGCCGCGGCGTCGCGATCAACCCCGAGCTGTTCGTCACGCCGACCCCGCTCGGCGAGGCGGACGAGGACACGGAGTCGGAGGGGTGCCTCTCCTTCCCCGGCGAGCGCTTCCCGCTCCGCCGCTCCGAGCGCGCGATCCTCCGCGCGGTCGACCTCGAGCAGGAGCCGTTCGAGATCGTCGCGGACGGCTGGTTCGCCCGCGTGTTCCAGCACGAGTTCGACCACCTCGACGGCGTGCTCTACATCGACCGTCTCGAGCACGACTACCACAAGCCGGTCGCGAAGATCACCCGCAAGCGCGGCTGGGGCGGCCCCGGCGTCTCGTGGCTGCCCGGCGTGGAGCACCTCGAGGACTGACTCAGGCCAGGTCGACCCCGTGCACGCCGTTGTGGTGGCGGATCGCGGGGAACGAGGCGGTGACGCTCCGGCCGACGCCGGGCGTCCGCTTCTCGGTCACGTCACCGCCGAAGAGGGCGGCCCGCTCGCGCAGCTCGGCGAGCGCGGGGCTGTCGATGCGCTCGGTGAGCGAGCGCAGATCCGCCTCAAGAGCGCTGGCGTCCTGCTCCGCAGCGCCGTGCTGCTCGCGGTCGTCGTCGACCTCCACCCGGAGGCCGGTGGTCGTCCATCGGGAGCTGATGCGGACCTCGGTCCCCGCGCCGCCGGTCTCCAGCGCCGAGTCGAAGGCGTACTCGAGCACCCGGAGCACGGCCACCTCGGCGCCGTCCTGCAGCGGGAACGGCTCGCCGAACGACTCCTCGCGGACGCTCAGGCCTCGCTCGCGGGCGCCCTCGATCAGGGGGACGGAGCCGCCGGTGCGCGGCAGCTCCCCCGGATCGACGGAGGCGACGGTCGCGATGCGGCGCAGCTGCGCCAGCGAGGCCTCGGCCGCCCGCACGGCACGCTGCGCCGACCGCGCGGCTGCGGCGGGGTCGCGGTCGATCGTGAGCCTGACGCTCTCGGCCTCCTCGACGACGTGCGCGGCGCTGCGGACCGCGAGCTGCTCGAGCTCGCCGACGATGCGGAGCCTCGCCTCCTGCTCGCCGACCGCCAGCTCGAGGCGGACGACGCGCGCCGCCTCCTCCGCACGGCTCTCGGCGGCACGGCGCTCGGCGCCGACGGCGCGGCGCCACAGCACGACGACCGCGACCAGGGCGATCAGGGCGAGGACGAGGACGACTTCGAGCACGACGGCCTCCGGGGGGACGGGACGGGTTCGGCACAGGAGCGCCGGAGAGAGATCGTACCCGCGCCGCGGACAGCGGACCTGAGGCCGCGGAGGGGGTTGCGGAGCCGTACTCAGCCGTCGGAGCGAACGGAGCGGGTGACGGTGAAGCGGCGGTCGCGCGCCACCACCGTGGTCGGCCCGACCGCACGGCGCAGCTCGGCCGGATGCGCGAGGTGGGAGTTGAAGACCGTCCACAGCACGCCTCCGGGGCGCAGCACGCGGCCGGCCGCGCGCAGCATGCGCCGGGCGACGAGGTCGGTGACGGCTCCGTCGGAGTGGAACGGCGGATTGCAGAGCACGACGTCGACGGAGGACGCCTCCAGAGTCGAGGCGTTGTCGTCGCGGAGGACGCGGACGGCCAGCCCATTGGCCGCCGCGGTCGCCCGGGCGGACTCGACCGCGGCACGCGAGGTGTCCGTCGCGATCACGGCGAGGTCGGGGCGGGCCCTAGCCACCACGGCGGCGAGCACGCCGGTTCCGCAGCCGAGGTCGAGTGCGGTGCCCGCGGGGAGGGAGTCGAGATCGAGGGCGGCGAGGAGGGCGCGGGTGCCGAGGTCCAGTCGTGCACCTGCGAAGGCTCCCGGCAGTGCGACGACCTCGAGGTCGAGCTCGTCCAGACGGCGCCGCTCGGGCCCTGGCGCGGGCGGCTGGTCGGGGAGCGCGCCGCTCGCGAGCAGGGCGCGCGACTTCTGCCGGGCGAGGGAGACGTCGATCCGCTCGTAGCGCACGGCGAGCACGTCGTTCATCGTGCGGGTCATGTGCTTGATGCGGCCGGCGCCGATCAGGGTCGCCGCCGGGTTCGCGAGTGCGGTCCCGGCCGCGACGGCGGCCAGCGCGTCGAGCGAGCGCGGCAGGCGCAGGAGCACCGCGTCGGCGTCGCGGACGGCCTCCGCGACGGAGTCGACGATCTCGATCGGCGCGAGATCGACGCCCGATCCCCGCACCGTCTCGAGGTTCTGCGCGAGAGCGCGCTCGGCGGTGATCGAGTCCTGCACGACGCGTACGGCACGGCCGTCGGCGGCGAGGCCGAGGCTCAGTGCCCCGTAGGCGTCCCCGATCACGGCGAGGCGGCCGCGATCGGCGGCGAGGTCGAGCAGCAGACGGTCACTGGCGTCGACGGCGACGAGATCCGCCGCCTCGACGTCGGGGCGGCGGCGCAGGAGAGCGAGCACGTCCTCGCGCATCGCCCCTCCGATCGTCGGTCCGAGCGGGTGGGCCCTCGAGGGCGACCGCTCGCGGGCACGAAAAAAGGGCCCGAGAGTGGAGTCCCGGACCCTTCGCTCCCCGACTTGGACTCGAACCAAGAACCTACCGGTTAACAGCCGATTGCTCTGCCAATTGAGCTATCGAGGATCATCCGACCACCCGGAGGCGATCAGCGCGGTACTACTTTAGCAAACTCTCCGCGAACGCAAAATCGGGCGCGCACTCAGTAGCCGGAGCCCGGGTCGACGCGGCCGACGAACGGCCCGCCGGCGGCACAGGCGGCCACGTTGGCGCGCACGCGCTCGGCCAGGAGCGGCGCGGTGATCTCGGGGGTGTCCGCGCTGTGGGGCGTGATCAGGCACCGGGGCTCGCTCCAGAGCGGATGCCCGTCCGGCAGCGGCTCGGGGTCCGTCACGTCGAGCGCGGCGCCCGCGAGACGGCCTTCGGCGAGGGCCGCGACGAGCGCGTCCGTGTCGACGAGGCTCCCCCGGGCGACGTTGACGAGCACGGCGTGGGCGGGGAGCCGCGCGAGCAGACCCGCGTCGACCATCCGCTCCGTGCCCGCGGTGGCGGCGGCGGCCAGGACCAGCACGTCGGCGTCCGCCGCGGCCTCGGCGAGCCGCGACGCCGGCAGGGTGCGGGCGGCGCCCTCCACCGGCTCGTCTCCGCGGCGGACGATCGTCACCCGGCAGTCGAAGACGGCGAGCAGCCGCAGGAGCTCGCGAGCGATCCCTCCTGCTCCGACGATCACCACGGAGGCGCGGTGCAGCGTGACCGCCTTCTTCGGCCCCCACGACACGGCGCGCGCCCGCTCCGGCAGCGAGCGCAGGAGGGCGAGCACCAGCGCGAGCGCGTGCTCGGCCACCGGCTCCGCGTAGGCGCCCTTGGCGCTGGTCCAGACGACGTCCGCGCGGGACGCGGCGAGCACGGGCGCGAAGACGTCGACGCCGGCCCAGGGCAGCTGCACCCAGCGGATCGACGGGTGCTCCTCCAGCACAGCGGCCAGCTCGTCCGTGCGGCCGTAGGACAGCCAGAGCAGCGCGTCCGGACTCTCGTCGAGTCCGACGACCACTCCACCGCCCGACTCCACCGCCTCGGCGAACACCGGCTTCGGCCGCGGGAGCACCGCGACGCGCGGGACGGTCACTGGTCGGCCGCCTCGACGCGCTGCGCTCGGGAGGCGTCGAAGCGCTCGTACTCGGCGAAGGCCGCTCCGAGCTCGCGCACGTAGGGGTGCCGGGCCTCGATCAGAACCTCCAGCAGCGGCCCGTACGCGACGACCTCGCCGCCGACGAGCACGGCGATCCGGTCGGTCGCCCGGCTCAGCACGTCGATGTCGTGGCTGACCACGACGGCGGCGAAGCCCTCCCGGCGCCGCAGGTCGGCGAGGAGGTCCACGATCGACTCGCGCACCGTCGCGTCGATGCCCGAGGTCGGCTCGTCGGCGATCAGCACCTTCGGCCCGAGCACGAGCGAGCGGGCCACAGCCACGCGCTGGCGCTGGCCGCTGGAGAGCTCGTAGGGGTAGCGGTCGAGCAGGAACAGCGGCAGGTGCACGGAGTCGAGCAGCGTCGCCACCCGCACCGCCGCGGCCTTCGGGTCGTAGTGGCGGTCGCGGAGGAAGATCGGCTCGGCGATCAGCTCCGAGACGGTCAGCTCGGGGCGGAGGGCCGCACCGGCGTCCTGCGCGAGATGCGCGACGTCGACGGTGAAGCGCTTGAGCTCGCGGGCGGGGAGCGAGCGGAGGCGGTGCCCCGCGACCGTCGCGTCCCCTCCGATGATCACCGGACGCGTGCGGCCGCCGTCGTGCCCCAGGCCGTCGCCGCCGAGCACGCGCGCGAGCGTGGACTTGCCCGAGCCGCTGCCGCCGAGGATCCCGAGCACCTCCCCCGGCTCCACGCGGAGGCTCACTCCCCGCAGTGCCGTCCACCGTCGGCTGATGCCGCGCGGCGGGTACTCGACGCTGAGGTCGTCGACGACGATGGGGGCCTGATCCTCGGCGGTCCGGCTCACGCCCGGCGCTCCGCCTCGACGATGCTGCGCAGGAGCTCGCGCCTCGAGGCCTGCTCGACCGGGTCGGGCACGGGCAGGGAGGCGAGCAGGCGCTGCGTGTAGGGGTGCTTCGGCGCAGCGAGCACCTCGGCCCCCGTCCCCTCCTCGACCAGCTCGCCGCGGTAGAGCACCGCGATGCGGTCGGCGAGCAGGTCGACCACGGCGAGGTCGTGGCTGATGAACAGGGAGGCGAAGCCGAACTCGCGCTGCAGCTCGGCGAACAGCTCGAGCACGCGGGCCTGCACCGACACGTCGAGCGCCGAGGTGGGCTCGTCGGCGATCAGCAGCTTCGGCTCGAGGGCGAGGGCCCGGGCGAGGCTGGCGCGCTGGCGCTGGCCGCCGGAGAGCTCGTGCGGGTAGCGGTCACCGTAGGAGCGGGGCAGCTGCACCGCCTCCAGGAGCTCGTCGACGCGCGAGCGCGCCCCGGCGGCGTCGCCGGCCCGTCCGTGCACGATCAGCGGCTCGGCGACGCACTCCGCGATGGTGAGCAGCGGGTTGAAGCTCGACGCCGGGTCCTGGAACACGAAGCCGATGTCGCCGCGGACCGGCCGGAAGGCTCGCTCGCGGATGCCGCGCATCTCCTTGCCGAGGACCTTCAGCGACCCGCCGGTCACCGGCGTCAGGCCCGCGATGGCGCGCCCGATGGTGGTCTTGCCCGAGCCGCTCTCGCCGACGAGGCCGAGCACCTCGCCCGCGCGGATGCGCAGCGAGACGCCGTCGACCGCGACGAAGCCGGGACGGCCGAGCCGGCCGGGGTACTGGATCCGCAGGCCCTCGGCGGCGACGAGCGTCTCGGCCTCGGGGGCCTCGGCGCGCTCGACGGCGCGGACGCGGGCGCGCTCGACGCCCTGGCCCACGTGCGGGACGGCGGCGAGGAGCTTCCTCGTGTACTCGGCCTTCGGCGCCGAGAACAGCTCGGAGACCGTCGCCTCCTCGACCAGCTCGCCCTGGTACATCACGGCGACGCGGTCGGCCAGATCGGCGACGACGCCCATGTTGTGGGTGATCAGCACGATCGAGGTGCCGAACTCGTCGCGGCACCGGCGGAGCAGGTCGAGGATCTCGGCCTGCACGGTCACGTCGAGCGCGGTGGTCGGCTCGTCCGCGACGATCAGGCCGGGATCCAGAACCAGGGCCATCGCGATGACGACGCGCTGCTTCTGGCCGCCCGAGAACTGGTGCGGATAGTAGTCGACCCGCTTCTCCGGCTCCGGGATGCCGACGGTGCGGAGGACGTCGATCGCGCGCTTGCGCGCCTCCTTCTTCGAGACGGAGCCGTGGGCGCGCAGTCCCTCCGCGATCTGCCAGCCCACCGTGAAGACCGGGTTGAGGGCGGTTCCCGGCTCCTGGAAGACCATGGCGACGTCGGTGCCGCGCAGCTCCCGGAGGCGGGCCTTCGGCACGGAGACGACATCGGTCGCCGCGCTGCCGTCCTTCTTCGAGAGCAGGACCACTCCGGAGGCGCTGGCCGTCTCGGGCAGGAGGCCGAGGATGGTCTTCGCGGTCACGGTCTTGCCGCTGCCGGACTCGCCGACGATCGCCAGGACCTCGCCGCGCTCGACGCGCAGGCTCACCCCGGCGACGGCGCGGACGGCGCCGCGGTCGCTCGCGAAGGCGACCTCGAGGTCGGTGATGTCCACGATCGGACGCGCTGAGGCGTCCCGGACGATGCGCTGGTCGCTCATCGCGTCTCCTCCACTCCGGCGACGGGGTCGTGCCCCGGCGTCTCCAGGCCGTCGGCGGCGAGGACGCCGCCCGGCACGACGGACGTCGCGGCGACGTCGCCGGCACCGGCGGCCACCGCGCGCCGACCGCGCAGGCGCGGGTCGGCGAGGTCGTTCAGGCTCTCGCCCACGAGGGTGATGCCCAGCACCACGAGCACGATCGCCAGGCCCGGGAAGACCGAGGTCCACCAGATGCCGCTCGTGACGTCCGACAGCGCCTTGTTGAGGTCGTAGCCCCACTCCGCGGCCGACGTCGGCTCGATGCCGAAGCCGAGGAAGCCCAGGCCGGCGAGGGTCAGGATCGCCTCGGAGGAGTTCAGCGTGAAGATCAGCGGCAGCGTGCGCGTCGCGTTCCGCAGGACGTGGCGGAACATGATCCGCGGCGTCGACGCTCCGATGACCTTCGCCGACTCGACGAAGGCGTCGCCCTTGATCCGCACTGTCTCAGCCCGGATCACGCGGAAGTACTGGGGGATGTAGACCACGGTAATCGAGACCGCCGCGGCGAAGATGCCGGCCCAGAGGTTCGACTGCCCGCCGGAGATGACGATCGACATCACGATCGCCAGCAGCAGGGTCGGGAACGCGTAGATCGCGTCGCAGATCACGACGAGCACGCGGTCGAGCCAGCCGCCGAGGTAGCCGGAGACGAGGCCGAGGAAGACGCCGAGGAAGATCGACAGGACCACGGCGACGACGATCACGAGGAACGCGGTCTGCGCTCCCCAGATCACTCGCGAGAGGACGTCGTAGCCGCCCACGGTGGTGCCGAGCAGATGCTCCGCGCTCGGCGGCTCCTGCGCGCCGAACGACTCGCCGCCCGAGCGCAGCTGCGAGTATCCGTAGGGCGCGATGAGGGGCGCGAACAGGGCCACCAGCAGGAACGCGCCGGTGATGATCAGGCCGGTGACGAGCATCCCCCGCTGGAGGCCGACGCTCTGCCGGAGCTGGTGGACGACCGGCAGACGGTCGACGAGACTGCGGCGCGGACGCGCCGGGGAGGTGGTGCTCATGCTCAGTACCTCACTCGCGGGTCGATGAGCGCCGCGATGACGTCGACGATGAAGTTGGTCAGCGCCACGATGACGGCGAGCAGGGCGACGATGCCCTGCACGGCCACGAAGTCGCGGGCCTGGAGGTACTCGGCGAGCTGGAAGCCGAGGCCCTTCCACTCGAAGGTGGTCTCGGTGAGGACGGCGCCGCCGAGCAGCAGGGCGATCTGCAGGCCGATCACAGTGATGATCGGGATGAGCGCCGGCCGGTAGGCGTGGGTGCGGACGAGCCGGAACTCGCTGACGCCGCGCGAGCGCGCCGCGTCCACGTAATCGGTTCCGAGCGTGCCGATCACGTTCGTGCGCACCAGGCGCAGGAAGATGCCCGCGGTGAGCAGGCCCAGTGCGACGGCGGGGAGCACCGCGTGCGAGAGCACGTCCGAGATCGCGGCCGGGTCGCCGGTCTGGATCGCGTCGATCAGGTAGATGCCGGTCTTGTTCTCGAGGAACTGGAGCGAGAGCTCGGTGCTCGTCGAGGCGCGCCCGGCGACGGGGAACCACTTCAGCCAGACGGAGAACACCAGCTTCAGCAGCAGGCCCGCGAAGAACACAGGGGTCGCGTAGCAGAGGATCGCGAAGATGCGCAGCACCGCGTCGGGCGTGCGGTCGCGGTGGTAGGCGGCGAGCATCCCGAGCGGGATGCCGACCAGGAACGCCACGATCAGGGCGTAGAAGGCGAGCTCGACCGTCGCGGCGCCGTAGGTGAGGAGCACCTCGGTGACGGGGCGGTTGTCGCTCAGGGTGGTGCCGAAGTCGCCGGTCAGCAGCTTGCCGAGGTACTCGAGGTACTGCACGATCAGCGGCCGGTCGTAGCCGGCGGCGGCTACGCGCTCGGCGAGCTGGTCCGCGGTCAGGCGGCCGCCGAGGGCCGCCGTGATCGGGTCGCCCGTGGAGCGCATGAGGAGGAACACCAGCGTCACGAGGATGAAGACGGTGGGGATGATGAGCAGGAAGCGGACGAGCAGGTAGCGCCCGAGTCCGCCCCCGGAGCCGCGCGGTCGCCGGGTGGGCGCCGTCGCCGCAGCCGTCGTGGCTGTCGTCACGTGATGCCTTTCGTGGAGAACGGCCGGCGCCTCCTATCGGGGAGGCGCCGGCCGCGAGGGGGGTGGATCAGCCCTTGCTGAGTGCCGCGTAGCGGAACTTGAACGAGGCGTCGAGGGTGTCCTCGGCTCCGCTCACGGTGCTGCCGACGACCGCGACCTGCGAGCCCTGCAGGTAGGGGACGGTCGAGAGCTGCGCCGCGACCTTCTCCTGGATCTGCTCGATCAGCGCGGTGCGCGCGTCGGCGTCGGTGGTCGAGACCTGCTGCGCGATCAGGCTCTGCACCTCGGCGTCGTCGAAGTGGTTCGCGAGGAAGTTCTCCTTGATGAAGAACGGCGAGAGGTAGTTGTCGGCGTCGGAGTAGTCGGGGAACCAGCCGAGCTGGTACGCCGGGTAGACGTCGCTCGAGCGGTCCTTCGAGTACTGCACCCACTCCGTGGTCTGCAGGTTCACGGTGAAGAGGCCGGTCGACTCCAGCTGGTCCTTGATCAGCGCGTACTCGTCGCCCGAGGACGGACCGTAGTGGTCGTTCGAGTACTGCAGGTTCAGGGTGACCGGAGCGGTGACGCCGGCGGCCTCGAGGGTCGCCTTCGCCTTGTCCGCGTCGGGCGCGCCGTTGCCGTCGCCGTAGAGCGACTTGAGCGGCTCGACCGCGCCGGTCAGGCCGGCGGGGACGTAGGAGTAGAGGGGGGTGTAGGTGCCCTTGTAGACCTGGTCGGCGATCTCGTCGCGGTCGATCAGGTCGGCGACGGCCTGGCGCACGGCGAGGGCCTTGGCGCTGTCGGCCTCGCCGGTCGTCGCGCCGAAGGGCTGGGTGTCGAAGTTGAAGACGATGTAGCGGATCTCGCCGCCGGGGCCGTCCACGACCTTGACCGTGTCGTTGCCGCGGAGGTCGTCGATGTCCGTCGCCGAGAGGCTGCGGAACGCGACGTCGATGTTCCCCTCCTGGATGTCCAGCTTCAGGTTGGACGAGTCCGCGTAGTACTTGACGTTGACGGTGTCCGTCTTCGCCTCGCCGAGCACGCCCTGGTAGTCCGGGTAGGCCTTGTACTGGATGAGGTTGTTCACGTCGTAGTTCGCGATCGTGTACTGGCCGGCGAAGGCGTCGCCCGAGACGATGTCGGCGTCCGCGGTCAGCTCGTCGGCCGAGAAGACCTCCTCGTCCACGATCGGGCCGGCGGGGCTCGAGAGGATCTGCGGGAAGGTCTGGTCGTTCTCGGACTTCAGCGTGAAGACCACGGTCGTGTCGTCCGGAGCCGCGACGCTGTCGAGGTTCGCCAGGAGCGAGGACGGGCCGTTCTCGGCCGCGATGCCGACCTGGCGGTCGAAGGAGAACTTCACGTCGGAGGAGGTGAGGTCGTGGCCGTTGGCCCACTTCAGTCCCTCCTTCAGCTTCACGGTGTACTCCGTGGGAGCGGTGAACTCCGCCGACTCGGCGATGTCGGGCTCGACGTCCGGGCTGCCGTAGGGGGTGTTCATCAGGAACGGGAACACCTGGTTCATCACGGCGAACGAGCCGTTGTCGTAGGAGCCCGCGGGGTCGAGCGTCGTGATCTTGTCGGTGGTGCCGATGGTCAGGGCCCCTCCGGCGCTTCCGCCGGACGAGTCGTTCCCGCCGGCGGCGCAGCCCGTCAGCACGAGCGCGACCGCGGCGAAGCCTGCGGCGGCGGCCAGTGCACGGGTGCCGCGAGTGGATGCGGAATTCATCTCCGTCTGCCTCTTCCTGTCAAGGATGGGATGCGGGCGCGCTCCGGGCGCGCGGACTCTCGGCACACAGATCTCCTGTGGGCTGTGGCGTCACGACACTGGACGCCCGCATTGCTGTTCCTCATAGGTAACACAGTTGGAAGCGCTCTCCGAACCGGCACGGGCGCGCGGCCGATTTCTTCACACGACCGCAACACGCTCACTCCGTGCGCAGCGCCCGCTTCTCGCGCTCGAGCTCGACCAGTCGCACCTGCACCGCGCGCGCCATCACCGGATCGGCGGACGCGCGCTGGAGCGCCCCGCGCAGCTCGGCGATCTCGCGGAGCAGGTCGCGCTCGATGAGCGAGATCGCCACGTCGCGGGAGTAGCGGGCGAGCCCCTCCTCGTCGGCGGCCGGGATCGGCGCCACCGCGAGCTGGCGCACCAGCGAGGCGAAGGGACCGGGGACGTCGTCGGCGACGTGCTCGACCCAGTCGCGGTCCTCCGCCCGCTCGAGGTTCGCGACCACGGCGTCGCGGACCACGCGGAGGGTCTCGTTGGTGACCGCCGCGTGCGCCGCCCGGGCCAGGAGCTCCGGACCCATCGCCTGCGGAAGCTGGAGCATCGCCATCAGCGCCTCGCGTTCGATGCGCGTGACGACGTCGACGGGGAGGTCGGCGATGCGCGCGCCGAGGGGCGCCTCGGCCGCGGACGATTCGCCGCCGCCCCGCCCGCCCTGCTGGTCGCGGCCCTCGGGTCCGGAGGAGCGGGGCCGGGATCCGGCGGAGCGCACGGCGGAGTTGACCTCGGCCATGTCCAGGCCGAGCATCCGGGCGAGCTCGCGGGAGTAGCCGGGCCGCAGCGCCGGGTCGCGGATCTCGGCGACGACCGGGGCGGCCGCGCGCAGGGCCGCGATCCGGCCCTCGACCGTCTCGAGGTCGTAGCGGTCCAGCAGCTGCCGGATCACGAACTCGAACATCGGCTTCTTGTCGTCGATGAGGCGGCGGACGGCGTCGTCTCCGCGGTTCAGGCGGAGGTCGCAGGGGTCCAGGCCCTCGGGCGCGACGGCGACGAAGGTCTGCGCGGCGAAGCGGTGCTCCTCCTGGAACGCGCGCATCGCCGCCTTCTGGCCCGCCGCGTCGGGGTCGAAGGTGAAGACGACCTCGCCGACGCCGCTGTCGTCGCCCAGCACCCGGCGCAGCACCTTGATGTGGTCGACGCCGAAGGAGGTGCCGCAGGTGGCGACCGCGGTGGTGACGCCGGCGAGGTGGCAGGCCATGACGTCCGTGTAGCCCTCGACGACGACCACCCGGTGCCCGCGGGAGATGTCCCGCTTGGCGAGGTCGAGCCCGTAGAGCACCTGGGACTTGTGGTAGACGGGCGTCTCGGGGGTGTTGAGGTACTTGGGGCCCTTGTCCTCCTCGAGGAGGCGGCGGGCGCCGAAGCCGACGGTCTGGCCGGTCACGTCGCGGATCGGCCAGACGAGGCGGCCGCGGAAGCGGTCGTAGACGCCGCCGCGGTTGTTGCTGCTGACCAGGCCGGCCGTGGTCAGCTCCTCCTCCGAGAAGCCGCGGCGCTTGAGCGCGGTGGTGAGCCCGTCCCAGCCGTCGGGTGCGAAGCCGACGCCGAAGCGGTCGGCGGCGGCGCGGTCGAAGCCCCGCTCGCCGAGGAAGCGCCGGCCGACGTCGGCGCCCGGGGTCGCGAGCTGCTCGCGGAAGTACTCCTCCGCGGCGTCGTTCGCGGCGAGGAGGCGCGCTCGCCCGCCGGTCTCGGGCGCGCGGCCGTCGCCGTCCTCGTACTGCAGCGGGAAGCCGATCCGCCCGGCGAGGCGCTCGACGGTCTCGCTGAACGAGCTGTGGTCCATCTTCATGATGAAGCTGTAGACGTCGCCCGACTCCTGGCAGCCGAAGCAGTGGTAGAAGCCGGCCTGCGGGCGGACGTGGAAGCTGGGGCTGCGCTCGTCGTGGAAGGGGCAGAGGCCCTTCAGCGAGCCGATGCCGGCCGACTTCAGCGTGACGTACTCGCCGATCACGTCGCCGATGTTCACCCGCGCCTTGACCTCCTCGACATCTGACTGTCGGATCCGAGGCATGGGGTCCATCGTATCGGCCGCCGGAGCCGCCGAGCCGGGGTGGGGAGAACTGCACCAGGGCGGCGCGGATCACCCCGAGACCTGTGATCCACCCGCAGCCCGAGATCAGGGTCATCCCTGATCCGCACCCGCCCGCCGTCTCCGAGAATCGACCCATGCCCCCTGCCGCCTCCGGCCCGCCTCTCCTGCGTGCTCTGCTCGTCGCCCTGCTCGGCGGTCTCGTCCTGGGCGGGCTCACCAGCCTGCTGCAGGGCTCCCTCCCGCCGTCGGTGAGCTCGTTCGCCAACTCCTCCGGGGGCTGGTCCATGCTCGTGTTCGCGCTCGTGCGCCTCGGCGGCGCCCGACCGGCAGCGGGGGCCGCGCTCGGCCTGCTGAGCTTCTGGGCGCTTCTCGAGGGCTACGACCTGGTGACCGCGGCGCGCGGCTCCGGCTACTCGCCTCCCTTCACGGACGTCTTCTGGCTGCTCGCCGTCCCCGCCGGGCCGATCCTGGGCGCCGCCGCCGCGCTCACTCTCCACGGCTCGAGGACGTGGCGCGTCCTGGCCGTCGCGCCGCTCTCGGGCGTGCTGATCGGCGAGGGCGTCTGGGCGCTGGGCGCGGTCGCCGACACCACGAGTCCGGTGTACTGGTGGCTCCAGATCGTCCTGGGCGCGGGCTTCCTCGTCCTGGCCGTCGTGCGGAGGAGGCCGCGGGCACTCGTCTCGCTCGCGGCGCTCGGCGTCACCGCGGCGGCCGCCGTCGCCTTCTCCGTCGTCTACTCCGCGCTGTGAACCGTTCGAGAGGGTCGTCGCGGACCCTCCGCGCACTCGCGGGTTCCGCCCTCCTCCTGGCCCTCGCAGGGTGCACCACCACGGCGGACACCCCGGTCGCGCCGCCGTCGTCCGCCTCCGTGCCGTCGTCGGCGTCCTCCGCCACCCCTCCTCCGATCGACGTCTCCGCCGAGCTGGCCGCGCTCGAGAACGAGTTCGACGCCCGGATCGGCGTCAGCGCCGTCGACACCGGCTCGGGTCGCCGGGTCGATCACCGGGCCGACGAGCGCTTCGGCTTCGCCTCGAGCCTCAAAGCCCTCGCCGCGGCGGAGTTCCTGCGCACCGTCCCCGCCGCCGAGCGGGACGAGGTGGTCACCTGGACCGTCGCCGACGTCGAGGCGGCGGGCTACTCCCCCGTCACGGAGGAGACCACCGCCACCGGCCTGCCGCTGTCGCAGCTCGCCGAGGCGGCCGTCCGCCGGAGCGACAACACAGCGCTGAATCTCGTGCTCCGGCGCCTCGGCGGACCCTCCGCCCTCGACCGTGGACTCGAGGCTCTCGGCGACACCACCACCGAGGTGGTGAACGAGGAGCCCGCGCTGAACACGATCGAGCCCGGCAGCACCGAGGACACCACCACCCCGGCCGCGTTCACGGCGGACCTCGCCGCGGTCGCCACAGGTGACGTGCTGTCCGCGGAGGACCGGGCGCTCCTGCTCGACTGGATGAGCGGCAACGCGACCGGCGACACTCTCGTCCGGGCGGGCGCTCCGGCCGGCTGGAGCGTCGCGGACAAGTCCGGGGGCGCCGGCGGGATCCGCAACGACGTCGCCGTGGTGACGCCTCCCGGGCGGGACGCGGTCGTGCTGTCGATCCTCTCGACGCGCAACGACCCCGAGGCGGACTACGACGACGCGCTGGTCGCCCGCGCCGCGGCCGTCCTGCTGGGAGCCCTGCGGTAGCGTCCGCCCGGCGTCAGCAGTGCCGGTTCACGTAGCCCGCTGCGCCACGGGGGACGACGTCGCGGTCGCGGAGGGTGACCGAGATGCTCCGGCCCTGCGCGGCGCAGGCCTCGGAGTAGGCGGACCGGCCGTTGTCGGTGTACTCGATCTCGTAGACCTGGCGCCCGTAGACGTCCGTGTACGCCGCGCACTCGTCGTAGACCTGGCACTCCTCGACGACGGCGAAGTCGAAGCCGACCGTCCTCTTCCCGGCAGCGGCGAGATCGGCTCCGTTCTTCTGGCCGATCGCCAGGCCGGAGCGGTGAGCGCGCGCCGTCAGGAGGGTGGCGAACGCCAGCGCCTGCGACTTCGTCAGCCTCCCGCCCGAGCGGGTGTAGCTGTCCAGATTGTCGGCCTCGACGGCGTCGAAGCCGTCCTCGGCGCAGCCGTCGATCCAGGCGCCGACGATCGCGAGCAGAGCGGTCCGCTTCGCGGAGGTCGAGACGTCGAAGAGGTACTCGTCCGGCCAGCCCGGATCGGCGAGGGGCTTCCCGTCCGCTCGCCTCACCAGGAGCTCGGGGTGCCGCTTCGCGAAGGCGGCGCTCTCGCCCGGCTGGGTCTGGAAGGCGTTCACGTAGCAGATGCTGTAGCGGCCGGCGGCGGGCGCGTCCGTGCGGTCGCGGTCGACGATGGTGACGCTCGACGCCGGAGCGTAGGCGCCTCCCAGCTGGTAGTCGAGGACGCCGTTCGCGGGAGGGAGCAGCGGTGCCGCCGAGGCCGCGGCGGGCTGGAGCAGCAGCAGCCCCGCGACGACCAGGGCGAGGAGGCCGAGACGGGGCCGACGCGGCCTCATCCGGGAGCTCCCGGCGTGCGCCCTGCGGCTCGCACGCCCGTGGCCGCCGGCAGCGCGCCGAGTGCGAGCTCGCCGATGACCGCGATGCGGTCCGCCGCTGCTCCGTCGCGGGCCTGCGTCGACATCCCGCTGAGCACGGCGACGACGAAGGCGGCGACGGA
>NZ_PSVX01000139.1:0-506 GCF_002932695.1 Rathayibacter sp. AY1D2
GGGAGGGCCGCGTCGGCCGGAGCGGGTGGAGGGAGGAGTGCCGTCGTCGTCATGAGCCGATCCTCGTCAGGCGGCGGACTCTGCGGAGAGGCGATCGGCGGATCGGTGGACGAGAGGCGCCGAGCGCCTCCTGTGGAGGGACCGACCGGCGCGATCGGCGTCGTTCCGGGCGTCTCGAGGCCGGAATCGCCGGAGATCCGGGGCGGGGCTGGTAGGTTACCGACGGTCCGACCGGTTGAGGACGTCCGTCCCCGGCCGAGGACGATCCATCGAAACCAGCTGTTCCGACAGCGAGAACGTCCTGGGAGGACACTCCATGGCTGACAAGTCGCTCAACCGCACCGAGCTCGTCGCGAAGATCGCCGCCGACTCCGGCCAGAGCCAGGCCGCCGTCAACGGCGTCCTCGACTCGCTCTTCACCACCCTCGCCGACTCCGTGTCGAACGACGTGAAGGTCACCATCCCCGGCTGGATCGCCGTCGAGCGCACCTCCCGCGCCGCGCGCA
>NZ_PSVX01000016.1:0-59525 GCF_002932695.1 Rathayibacter sp. AY1D2
GCCGCCGACTCCGAGGGACGCGCCCAGGTCGCGGGCGAGCGCGCGGATGTAGGTGCCGGAGGAGCAGGTGACGCGCACGTCCAGGTCGAGGAACCCCTCGACCGGGCGGCTCGCCAGGACGGCGAACTCCGAGACGGTCACGGGGCGGGAGGCGAGCACGACCTCCTCGCCGTCGCGGGCGCGGGCGTAGGCGCGGCGGCCGTCCACCTTGATCGCGCTGACCGTGCTCGGGACCTGCTCGATCGCTCCGGTGAGGGCCGCGATCGCGTCGGACACCGACTCCGGGGCGAGGGCCGCGACGAGGGCGGGCTCCGCCGAGGCGAGCACCTCGCCCTCCTGGTCGTCGGTGGTGGTGGAGGAGCCCAGCCGGATCGTCGCCTCGTACTGCTTGTCGAGGCCGACGAGGTAGGTGAGCAGGCGCGTCGAGGGGCCGAGACCGAGGATCATCAGCCCGGTCGCCATCGGATCGAGCGTCCCCGCGTGGCCGACCTTGCGGGTCCCCGCGCGGCGGCGGGTCCGCGAGACGAGGTCGTGGCTGGTGATGCCGCCGGGCTTGTCCAGCAGGAGGATCCCGTTCGGAGCCGGGGCGGGGGTCTCGAGCACGGGTGCGAGGATACACGGACGGATCGGGAGTACCCCCGGGGTGGAGCCGGAGCCCTCGCCCGCCCGTCCTAGGCTGTCCGGATGAGGATCGCAGTACTCGGAGCAGGCGCCGTCGGCGGCACCATCGCCGCCCTTCTCGACCGCGCCGGGCACGACGTCGAGGTCACCGCCCGAGGCGACCACCTCACCGCGATCCGCCGGTCGGGGATCCGGCTCGACGGGGCGTGGGGCGAGCACACCGCCTGGGTCCGCTGCGGCGAGTCCCTCGACCTGGTGCCCGATCTCGCCTTCGTCTGCACGAAAGCGCAGGACGCCGAGGACGCGCTGCGCACCAACCGCCGCACGGTCGACGGCACCCTCGTCGTCGTCGTCCAGAACGGACTGGACGGGCTCACCGCGGCGGCCCGGCAGGTGCGCGACGCCCGGCTCGTGGGTGCTCTCGCCCTCTTCGCCGCGAGCCACCTCGAACCCGGCCGCGTCACCGTCACGGCTCCTGCCACGACCACGCTCGGCGTCCCCGGCCGCCCGGCCGACGACGACGTGCGACGGGCCGCCGCCGTGCTCGGCGAGGCGGTCCCCACCGCCGTCACCGACGACTTCACCGGAGCGCAGTGGACGAAGCTGCTGATCAACGAGGTCAACGCCCTGCCCGCGATCACCGGGCTCTCGGTCCAGGAGACGATCGACGATCCGGGGCTGCGGCGCGTCCTCGCCCGGTCGATGCGCGAGGCCGCCCGGACGGGCTTCGCGTCTGGCGTCCGCTTCGGCTCGCTGCAGGGACTCTCGAACACGTCCGTCCGCGCCCTGGCCGCCGCTCCCCTGCCCCTGGTCGAGCTGCTCCCCCGCCGGATGGCCGCGCGGATGGGCGAGGTGCCGAACCCCGGGTCGACGCTGCAGAGCGTCCGCCGCGGAGTGCCGAGCGAGATCGACCACCTGGCCGGGGCCGTGGTCCGCACCGCTCACCGCGGCGGGCGCGAGGCACCGGTCAACCAGCTGCTGGTCGACCTGGTGCACGAGGTCGAGCGGGCGGGCGCCTTCGTGCCGCCGGCGGAGGTCGTGCGCCGCGCCGCCCTGGTCTGAGCCCGCGGCCCTGTCGGACGGACGCCGCCCGCGGCGGCGGCCTCCGTCCCGAGGCTCAGCAGGAGTCGGCGAAGAGGCGCCGGGGCTGCTCCGGATCGCGGACGTCGACGAGGATCCCCGCCAGCCGGCGCGGGTCCGTCGTGGCGCGGTACGCCGCGTCCACCGGCGGCTCCTGCGTGTCGAGGCGGATGCTGGTGCTCCACGCTCCGCGCAGCTCCGGCCGGAGGGCGAACTCGCCGTCGACGAGCAGCACCGCGTCGCGGCCGGCGGTCCGCCAGCGCGCCTGCCGCGCCTCGTCGCGCACCGCGTCGAAGCCCGCGAGCACGAACCCGGTGCTGCCGCCGAGGGTGAACGGATCGAGCAGCACGCGGCGCAGGAGCTCGTAGTCGTACCCGGCCGCGTAGGAGCGCTGCTCGTCGGGCACGGCGGGGTCGTCCCGATCGGCGCGGGGACGTCGGAAGTCGGCGAGGTGCGCGACGATCGCGTCCTTGCCGGCCCGGCGGAGCGCCTCCGCGAGGTCGAGCGCGAACGCCGCGCTCACCGCGGGGTCGTCGCCGTCGATCCCGACCTTGACCCGTCCGCGCCCGTAGTTGTGCAGCACCTCCGCCGCGAGAGCGTCGAGCACATCGGCCTTCTGCGGAGCCCACCTGGTCATCCGCCCACGATACGCGCCGCCGCCTAGTGTGGGCTGATGCCCTCCGACCCTCTCGCCGACGCGATCACCGCCTGGTTCCGCACGAGCGCCCGCGACCTGCCGTGGCGCCGCGAGAACTTCCCCGCCTGGGGCACGCTCGTCAGCGAGTTCATGCTGCAGCAGACCCCGGTGGTCCGCGTCGTCCCGCGTCTGGCGGAGTGGCTGGAGCGCTGGCCGACACCCTCCGCACTCGCCGCCGTCCCGCCCGGCGAGGCGGTGCGCGCCTGGCAGTCCCTGGGCTACCCGCGGCGGGCCCTGCGACTGCACGCCTGCGCCGTGGCGATCGCCGAGGAGCACGGCGACGTGGTCCCCGACGACGTCGAGACCCTCCTCGCGCTGCCCGGCATCGGCGACTACACCGCCCGCGCCATCGCCGTGTTCGCCTACGGGAGGCGGCACCCCGTGGTCGACACCAACGTCCGCCGGGTCCTCGCGCGCGCGGTCGACGGAGCGGCGGAGCCCGGCCCGCCCCGCGCGAGGGCCGACCTCGCCGCGATGTCGGCGCTGCTGCCCGAGTCGCTCTCCGAGGCGGCGGCCTTCAACGCGGGCGCGATGGAGCTGGGGGCGATCGTCTGCACCGCCCGCGCTCCGCGCTGCGACGAGTGCCCGATCCGCGACCTCTGCCGCTGGCGGGCGGAGGGGTACCCCGAGCACACCGGGCCCGTGAAGGCGAAGCAGAAGCGGTTCGAGGGCTCGGACCGCCAGGTCCGCGGCCTCATCCTCGCCGAGCTGCGCGCCGCGCACGGCCCGGTCACCGCGGCCGAGGTGGAGTCTCTCTGGCCGGACGCCGACCAGCGCGGTCGCGCCCTGGCCGGGCTCCTCGCCGACGGCCTGGCGACGGGCGGCCCGGAGGACGGCTACCTCCTCCCCGGCTCCTGAGGGCCCGTCGACCGCCGTCCGCGTCGGAGGAGGCGGGTAGGGTCGGCGCCGTGACCGGTCGCCGCCTCCGCCTCCCCCGCCCCGACGCCGCCGTCGAGCGCACCCTCGACGTCGACCTCGCCCAGGACGTCCAGCGCGCCCTCGCCGCGGTCCGCGTCGAGAACGACCTGCCCGGCCCGTTCCCGCCGGCCGCGCTGGCCGAGGCCGAGCACGCGGACGCCGGAGCGGACGACGAGGACCGCGTCGACCGGACGGACCTCCCCTTCGTGACGATCGACCCGCCCGGCTCGCTCGACCTGGACCAGGCCCTCCACCTGGAGCGCACGTCGGAGGGCGTCGTCCTCCGCTACGCCATCGCGGACGTGCCCGCGGTCGTCCGCACCGGCGGAGCGCTCGACGCCGAGACGCGCCGCCGCGGCCAGACCTACTACCTCCCGGACGGCCGCGTCCCGCTGCACCCCGCGGTCCTCTCCGAGGGGACCGCGTCGCTCCTGCCGGACGAGACGCGCCGAGCGCTGGTCTGGACGCTGACCCTCGACGAGCGGGCGGAGCCGCGCTCGGTGCACCTCGAGCGGGCGCTCGTGCGCAGCGTGGCCCGGCTCGACTACGAGGGCGTGCAGCGCAGCGTCGACGCGGGCGATCCGCACCCCTCCCTCGCCCTCCTCCCCTGGTTCGGACGCGAGCGCCTGGCGCGCGAGGCCGAGCGCGGAGGAGCGAGCCTGACGCTGCCCGAGGAGGAGATCGTCGCCGCCGACGGCGGCTACCGGGTCGAGCGCCGCGCTCCCCTGGCCGTCGAGGGCTGGAACGCCCAGGTCTCGCTGCTGACCGGTATGGCGGCGGCGACGATGATGCTCGACGCGGGGGTGGGCATCCTCCGGACCATGCCCGAGGCCGACCCCGCCACCGTCGCGGCCTTCCGCTCCCGAGCCGCGGCGCTCGGCGTCCCGTGGCCCGAGGAGGAGGCCTACGGCGCCTACCTGCGCCGCCTCGACACCGCCGACCCCGCCCAGCTCGCCATCATGTACGCCGCGGCGAGCCTGTTCCGCGGCGCCGGCTACACCGCCTTCGACGGCGCCCCGCCGGAGCATCCCGAGCAGGCGGCTCTCGCCGCGCCGTACGCGCACGTCACCGCGCCGCTGCGGCGCCTGGTCGACCGGTTCGGCCTCGCCGTCTGCCTCGCGGTGTCCCGCGGCGGAACGATCCCGTCGCAGCTGCGCGAGGCGCTGCCCCTGCTCCCGCCGCTCCTCGCCGCGAGCGACCGTCGGGCCGGAGCCGCCTCCCGTGCGGCGACCGCGATCGTCGAGGCCGCCGTCCTCCGAGGCCGCGAAGGAGCCTCCTTCAGCGGGATCGTCGTCTCCTCGGCGCGCACCCGCTCCTCGGTCCAGCTGCTCGACCCGGAGATCACCGTCGACGTCCCGGCCCCGCTCACGCCGGGAGCCCGTGTCGTCGTCGTCCTGGAATCGGTCGACGTCGCCACGGGCTCCGCGGTGTTCGGGCTCGGCGCCTAGTCCTCGTCGTCCTCGCGGGGCTTCACATAAGGGTCGGCCTCGCCGGCGTAGTCCGCCTGAGCGGCGAGCGACTGCACCTGCGAGTCCTGGCTGCGCGCGGCGGCGAGCAGGTCCTCGATGTGCTTCGCGTTCTCGGGCACCGCGTCGAGGATGAACTCGAGCGACGGCGTGAGCCGCGACGTGATGTTCCTGCCCACCTCGGTGCGGAGCATTCCGGTGGCGGCCTTGAGGGCCGCGGCCGAATCGGCGCGCTCCTCATCGGTGCCGTAGACCGTGTAGAACACCGAGGCGTGCTGCAGGTCGCCGGTCACCTGGACATCGGTGATGGTGACGAAGCCGAGGCGCGGGTCGCGGAGACCGCGCTCGAGCCGCTTCGCGACGATCACCTGGATACGTTCGGCGAGCTTCCTCGCCCGGGCCGGATCTGCCATGGCTGGTCCTCACATCTCTCTCGGCGAACCGTTCAGCTCGCCATTCAACCACTCTCCGCCCGGACGACCGGTCGCGTCCGAGGGGGCCTTGCTTCTGGGGCGTGATGCCCCTCGACCGCGCGTCTGCGACGGCGCGGGTGGGGTGCCTTCTCGCGGCTCCCTGATCCTCGGGGACCGGATGGGGAGGGAAGGCTCAGGTGCTGGATCGGGAGCCGGACGTCGCCCGCAGGCGCGCTGCTCGCGAGCTGCTCGTTCAGCGGGCGCACCCGCCGAGACAGGAGCGCCTGATCGGGGTCGGTCTCCCGCACCCGGGGGTGCGGAAGCGCCCGCTGGAGGGTGCGCACCTCCGGGACACGGGCGGCCCCCGATTCCTCCCGCAGGGCGCGAGAGGACGAGAGTCCCCTCCCGATCCCGCACGAACAGCGCCGTGAGACGCCGGAAGGCCCGGGCGGACCCGGGCCTTCCAGTGGAGCGGATCAGCCTCGCGGCTTCTCCTTCATCTCGATCGTCTCGATCTCGTCGCCGATCTGGATGTCGTTGTACTTTCCGAGTCCGATACCGGCCTCGTAGTCCGTACGGACCTCCGTGACGTCGTCCTTGAAGCGACGCAGCGACTCGATGGCCAGGTTGTCCCCGACCACGACGCCGTCACGGATGACGCGCGCCTTCGAGTTGCGGGTGATCGTGCCGGAGCGGACGATGACACCCGCGATGTTGCCGAACTTGGAGGAGCGGAACACCTCGCGGATCTCGGCGACACCGGACTGGACCTCCTCGAACTCGGGCTTGAGCATGCCCGTGAGCGAGTTCTCGACCTCTTCGATCGCGTTGTAGATGACCGAGTAGAAGCGGATGTCCACTCCTTCTCGAGCAGCGCGCTCGCGGGCCTTCGGGTCGGGGCGGACGTTGAAGCCCACGATGATCGCGTTGTCGATCGTCGCGAGGTTGACGTCCGACTCCGTGATCGCACCGACACCGCGGTGGATGATGCGCAGCTGCACCGAGTCGTCGACCTCGATCTTGACGAGCGACTCCTCCAGCGCCTCGACGGCACCGGACACGTCGCCCTTGATGATGAGGTTGAGCGACTCGACCTTGCCCTCCTCGAGAGCACGGGTGAAGTCCTCGAGCGAGATGCGCTTGCGGGCCTTGGCCAGCAGGGCGTTGCGCTGAGCGGCTTCGCGCTTCTCGGCGATCTGACGGGCCGTGCGGTCCTCCTCGGTGACGAGGAAGGTGTCGCCGGCGCGGGGCACGGACGAGAGTCCCTGCACCTGCACCGGACGCGACGGCACGGCTTCGAGGACGGCGTTGCCGTTCTCGTCCGCCATCGCACGGACGCGGCCGTAGGCCGTTCCGGCGACGATCGCGTCTCCGACGCGCAGCGTTCCCGACTGGATGAGCACGGTCGCGACCGCACCGCGTCCCTTGTCGAGCTTCGCCTCGATCGCGACTCCGCGCGCCTCCTTGTTGGGGTTGGCGCGCAGGTCGAGACCGGCGTCCGCGGTGAGCAGCACGGCGTCCAGGAGGTCCTGGATGCCGGTGCCCGCGCGAGCCGACACGTCGACGAACATGACGTCTCCGCCGTACTCCTCGGCGACGAGCCCGAACTCGGTGAGCTGCTGGCGCACCTTGGCCGGGTTGGCGTCGGGCTTGTCCACCTTGTTCACCGCGACCACGATCGGCACGTTGGCCGCCTGGGCGTGGTTCAGCGCCTCGATGGTCTGCGGCATGATGCCGTCGTCCGCCGCGACCACGAGGATCGCGATGTCCGTGACCTGGGCACCGCGGGCTCGCATGGCGGTGAACGCCTCGTGACCCGGGGTGTCGATGAAGGTGATCGGGCGCTCGATGCCCTCGTGCTCCGCGACGACCTGGTACGCACCGATGTGCTGCGTGATGCCGCCCGCCTCGCCGGCGACGACGTTGGCGTTGCGGATCGCGTCGAGCAGGCGCGTCTTTCCGTGGTCGACGTGACCCATGACGGTGACGACCGGCGGACGGATCTCGAGGTCCTCGTCCGTCTCGTCGTCGAGCTCCTGCTCGAGGTCGAGACCGAAGCCCTCGAGGAGCTCCTTGTCCTCGTCCTCGGGCGAGACGACCTGGATCTTGAAGCCGAGCTCGGAGCCGAGCACCTCGAAGGTGGCCTCGTCGAGCGACTCGGTCGCCGTCGCCATCTCGCCGAGGGCGAAGAGGACGGTGACCAGGTTGCCGGGGGGCACCGGCACGCCGGTCATGGCCTCGATCTTGTCGGCGAAGTCCGAGATCGACGCGCCGCGGCGCAGACGGATGACCGTCCTGCCGTCGCCGCGGGGGACGCTGACGCCGCCGAGCGACGGGGCCTCCCTGAGCTCGAACTCCTGACGCTTCGTGCGCTTGGACTTCCGGGCCTTGCTCTTGCCGCCGCCGCGACCGAAGGCTCCTGCGGTTCCACCGCCGGGGCCGCGACCGCGACCGCCGCCGCCACCGGGACGCGGGGCGAAGCCGCCACCGGCACCGGGAGCGCCGCCGGGGCGCTGGAAGCCGCCGCCGGCCGGACGACCGGCACCGCCGGGACGTCCTGCTCCGCCGCCGGGTCCGCCGGGACGCTGGCCGAAGCCGGCGGGGCGCTGGCCCATGCCGGGTCCGCCGGGTCGGGGCGCGCCGGGGCGCGGAGCAGCCGGGCGGGGGATGTTGCCCGGGGTCGGACGCGATCCCATGCCCTGCGAGCTGGCGAAGGGGTTGTTGCCGGGGCGCGGGGCGGCGGGACGCTGTCCCATGCCCTGGTTGCTGGCGAACGGGTTGTTGCCCGGGCGCGGGGTGCCGCCGGGGCGGTTGGAGCCGCCCGAGGCGCCGCCGGGGCGCGGGGTGTTCGCGGCGGGAGCCGGACGCGGGGTCACGGGCTTGGGTCCGCCGGGGGTCGCGCCGGACGCCGGCTTCTCGGCGGCGGCCGGAGCCGCGGGGGCCTCGGTCGGAGCCGGAGCGGCGGCCTCGGCGGGCGCGTCCTTGGCTGCCTGGGCGCGCTGAGCGGCCGCGGCCTCCTGGGCTGCCTGAGCCTGGGCCTGGCGCTCGGCGACAGACATCGGCGGTGCGGGCGCCGGAGCGGGCGGCTTGGCCGGGCCGGGCGTGGGCGCGGACGGACGGGCGCCGGAGGGGCGCGGGGCCCCGGGACGGGCACCGGCGGCGGGGGCGGCCGGGGTCACCGACGCTCCCGCGGAGGAACCGCCCTGGCCCTGGAGGGCCTGGCGGAGCTTGCGCGCCACCGGGGGTTCGATGCTCGAGGACGGGCCCTTGACGAACTCGCCGAGCTCCTTCAACTTCGCAAGTGCGACCTTGCTATCGACACCCAGTTCGGATGCGATCTCGTGTACGCGTGGTTTTGCCACTTCTCTCCTGTCTTGGGCCTGCACCCAAGACGGGGGCAGGCGTCACGAACGGACGGGTCTCATTTCGAGCCGCTCATCAGTCTTCGCTCATGATCAGTTCACGGGCCGTTCTGCCTGTTCTCTATGGTGTGATCGTGCGCTGCTCCGGCCCCTCCGGTCGAGGGGCCGAGCCGGTCTGATCGTGCGATGTACTGCTCCAGCTCGCTCGCGTCCACGCTCTCGCGTGTCCGGAACGCTCTTCCGAACGCGCGGCGCTTGACCGCGAGCTCGTAGCAGTCGGCTGTGTCGTGGAGCCACGCTCCCCGACCAGGACGGACGGCACGCGGGTCTACCGCGAGGACGTTCGAGTGGAGGACCAGCCTCAGAAGAGAGGCCCGGGGGGCGCGCAGACGGCAGCCGACGCACGTTCTGACGGCTTCCACTCTACTCCCTCCCCTCCGGGACCGCTCCCCCGCACGGCCGATGCTCGGGGATCACTCCCCGTCCATCACCGAATCGGGCTGGATGTCGATCTTCGCGCCGGTCAGCTTGGCGGCGAGGCGGGCGTTCTGGCCCTCCTTGCCGATGGCGAGCGAGAGCTGGTAGTCGGGGACGAGCGCCCGGACGGCCTTGAGGCTCTGGTCGATCACGAACGCGCTGGTCACCTTGGCGGGCGAGAGCGCGCTGGCGACGAAGGTCGGCAGGTCGGAGGAGTAGTCGACGATGTCGATCTTCTCGTTGTTGAGCTCGGCGGTCACCGCGCGCACGCGCTGGCCGAGCTCGCCGATGCAGGCGCCCTTGGCGTTCACGCCGGGCTCGTTCGCGCGCACCGCGATCTTGGTGCGGTGGCCCGCCTCGCGGGCGAGGGAGACGATCTCCACCACGCCGGACGCGATCTCGGGGACCTCGAGGGCGAACAGCTTGCGCACCAGCGACGGGTGGGTGCGGGACACCTGGACCGACGGGCCCTTGGGTCCGCGGCCGACGCTCGTGACGTAGACGCGGATGCGGCGTCCGTGGCTGTAGTCCTCGCCGGGCACCTGCTCCTCGGGCGAGAGGATCGCCTCGATGGAGCCGAGGTCGACGTGGATCATCCGCGGGTTGGGGCCCTGCTGGATGACGCCGGCGACGATGTCGCCCTCGCGGCCCTTGAACTCGCCGAGCACGTGCTCGTCGGCGATGTCGCGCAGGCGCTGGTTGATGACCTGCTTCGCGGCGAAGGCGGCGATGCGGCCGAAGTCGCGCGGGGAGTCCTCGGCCTCGCCCACGACGGCGCCCTCTTCGTCGAGCTCGGGCACGAAGACCGAGACGTGACCGGTCTTGCGGTCGAGGTGCACTCGCGCGTCGACGGCGGTGGCCTTGTCGGCGTCGTCGGCCTGGCCGATGTGCTTGAGGTAGGCGGTCAGGATCGCCTGCTCGATGATCTGCACGAGTTCCTCGAAGGGGATCTCGCGCTCGCGCTCCATGAGTCGCAGAACGCTCAGGTCGATGTCCACGGGCGGGCCTTTCTCTCTATTCACTTGGATGCCGCGGTGGTGACCGCGGTCGTTCGCCTGCCGGGCTCTCACCCGGATCAGCCCTCAAGGGTACCCGACGCGGCCCGGGGTTCCACCCGCGGATCCTGCCGACGCACGGAGGGCCCCGCCTGCCACGGGAAGCGGTGGCGGGGCCCTCGGCGTGTCGGGTCTAGGCGCCCAGCCGGGCGAGCGCCTCGGCGACCGGGAGCTGCTCGCGCTCGCCGGACCGGCGGTCCCACAGCTCGACGATCCCGTCGGCCGCTCCTCGGCCCGCGATGACGATCACGGGCACCCCGATCAGCTCGGCGTCGCCGAACTTGACGCCGGGCGAGACCTTCGGGCGGTCGTCGATCAGCACGTCGCGGCCGGCGGCCTCGAGGGAGGCGCCGACCGACTCGGCGAGCTCGAGAGCCGCCGCGTCCTTGCCGGTCGCGATGACGTGCACGTCGAACGGCGCGACGTTCGCGGGCCAGAGCAGTCCTCGGTCGTCGTGGGTGGCCTCGGCGATGATGGCGAGGATGCGGGTCACGCCGATGCCGTAGGAGCCCATCGTGACGGTGACGAGCTTCCCGTTCTCGTCGAGCACCTTCAGCCCGAGGACGTCGGCGTACTTGCGGCCGAGCTGGAAGACGTGGCCGATCTCCATGCCGCGGGCGGTCTCGATCGGGCCCGAGCCGTCGGGCGCCTCGTCACCGGTGCGGACGTCCGCGACCTCGACGGTGGCGTCGCCGTGGAAGTCGCGGCCGGCGACCAGATCGAGGACGTGCTGCCCGGAGACGTTGGCCCCGGTGATCCAGGCGGTGCCGTCGACCACGCGCGGGTCGAGCAGGTAGCGGACGCCGGTCGCCGACTCCTCGCCCAGGACGGCTCCCTCGGCCGACCAGGGTCCGATGTAGCCCTTGACCAGTCCGGGGTGCTTCGCGAAGTCCTCCGCGGTGGCGGCCTCGACCTCGGCCGGGGCGAAGGCCACTTCGGCGCGCTTGAGGTCGACGTCGCGGTCGCCGGGCAGGCCGACGATCACGAGCTCGCGGGTGCCGTCGAGCGCGGTGAGCGCGAGGACGACGTTCTTCAGGGTGTCGGCGGCGGTCCAGGCGCGGCCGTCGGGGCGGGGCTGCGTCGCGTTCGCCAGGTCGACCAGGGTCTGGATGGTCGGGGTGTCGGGCGAGTCGAAGACGCGCGCCTCGGGCAGGCCCTCGACGGGCAGCGCCGCGGGGACGGGCGTGCGGTACGCCTCGACGTTCGCCGCGTACCCTCCCGCCGACCGGACGAAGGTGTCCTCGCCGACGGGGGTGGGGTGCAGGAACTCCTCGCTCCGGGAGCCGCCCATCGCTCCGGCGTCGGCCTGCACGATCACGTACTCCAGGCCCAGGCGGGCGAAGATCCGCTCGTAGGCGTCGCGCTGGCGCTGGTAGCTCGCGTCGAGGCCGGCGTCGGTGTAGTCGAAGGAGTACGCGTCCTTCATCGTGAACTCGCGGCCGCGCAGGAGGCCCGCGCGGGGCCGCGCCTCGTCCCGGTACTTGTCCTGGATCTGGTAGATCGACAGGGGCAGGTCCTTGTAGGAGGAGTAGAGGTCCTTCACGAGCAGCGTGAAGAACTCCTCGTGCGTGGGAGCCAGCATGTAGTCGGCGTCCTTGCGGTCCTTCAGGCGGAACACGCCGTCGCCGTACTCGGTCCAGCGGCCCGAGAGCTCGTAGGGCTCGCGGGGCAGGAGCGCGGGGAAGTGCACCTCCTGGGCGCCGGCCGCCTCCATCTCCTCGTGGATGATCCGCTCTATGCGGCGCTTGACGCGCAGGCCCAGCGGCAGCCAGGCGAAGACGCCGGGCGCCTGACGGCGGATGTAGCCCGCGCGGACGAGGAGGCGGTGGCCCGCGACCTCGGCGTCGGCGGGATCCTCCCGGAGCGTGCGGACGAACAGATGCGAGAGACGGGTGACCACGAGGGACGATCCTATCCGCTGCGCTCCCCCGGCTCGCGAGGGCGCCGGGAGCCTCAGTCGGGGATCCGCGAGAAGACGACCGCTCCGCCCGTGCCGTCCAGCAGCACGTCGTCGGGGGTGCCGCCGATCGTCATCGGGCCGGAGAGGAGCGCCCGGAGCCGGATGGCCTCGGGGCTCGGCGTGTCGGAGCAGCTGTCGGATCCGGTCACCTCATCGCCGGGGACCAGCACGCCGTCGTCGATCCGGTAGGCGGCGCTGACCACGAGGCAGCCCGTGCCGACGACCAGGGTCGGCGCACCCCCGACGCTCTCCGAGCGGAGGCGGACGCGGGCGTCCTCGACCCAGGCCGTGTACGGGGTCTCCCCCTCTGCCGCGGTCAGCACCCAGCGGTCGCAGCCGAAGGGGTCCTGCGGGGTGCGGCTGTCGATGCACTCGCCGGCCTCGGAGGACGGGCCGCTGCGGAGCGCGGCGACACCGGAGGCGAGGAGCGCGGCGGCGACGACCACGAGCGCGAGGCGCAGTGCGGGGCGGACCACGTCGATCCGCCCCGCGCCGTCAGTTCGCGCCGACGGTGACGACCGGGGCTCCGGTCGAGGTGTCGTCGGCCGGCATCTCGGCGGCCAGGCGGTTGGCCTCCTCGATGAGGGTCTGGACGATCTCGGCCTCGGGGACGGTCTTGATGACCTCGCCCTTGACGAAGATCTGGCCCTTGCCGTTGCCGGAGGCGACGCCCAGGTCGGCCTCGCGGGCCTCGCCGGGTCCGTTGACGACGCAGCCCATGACGGCGACGCGCAGCGGGACGCTCATGCCCTCGAGGCCGGCGGTGACGTCGTTGGCGAGCGTGTAGACGTCGACCTGCGCGCGGCCGCAGCTGGGGCAGGAGACGATCTCGAGCTTGCGCTCGCGGAGGTTCAGCGACTGGAGGATCTGCAGGCCGACCTTGACCTCCTGCGCGGGCGGGGCCGAGAGGGACACGCGGATGGTGTCGCCGATGCCCTCGCCGAGGAGGATGCCGAAGGCGGTGGCGGACTTGATCGTCCCCTGGAACTCGGGGCCGGCCTCGGTGACGCCGAGGTGGAGGGGCCAGTCGCCGCGCTCGGCGAGCTGGCGGTAGGCCTTCACCATGACGACGGGGTCGTTGTGCTTGACCGAGATCTTGAAGTCGTGGAAGTCGTGCTCCTCGAAGAGGCTGGCCTCCCAGACGGCGCTCTCGACGAGGGCCTCGGGGGTGGGCTTGCCGTACTTCTGCAGGATGCTCGGCTCGAGCGAGCCGGCGTTGACGCCGATGCGGATCGAGACGCCGGCGGCCTTCGCGGCGGCGGCGATCTTGCCGACCTGGTCGTCGAACTTGCGGATGTTGCCGGGGTTCACGCGGACCGCGGCGCAGCCGGCGTCGATCGCGGCGTAGACGTAGTTGGGCTGGAAGTGGATGTCGGCGATGACCGGGATCTGGCTCTTCTTGGCGATGATCGGCAGCGCCTCCGCGTCGTCGCGGCTCGGCACCGCGACGCGGACGATGTCGCAGCCGGACGCGGTGAGCTCGGCGATCTGCTGGAGGGTCGCGTTGATGTTCGTCGTCGGTGTGGTGCACATCGACTGGACGCTGACCTGCGCGTCACCGCCCACGAGCACCTTGCCCACCTTGATCTGGCGGGACTTGCGGCGGGGGGCGAGGGTCATGGGGACCTTGGGAAGACCCAGATTCACTGCTGGCACGCGCCCCATCGTACGCGCGCCGCGGGACCCCTCGTCCGCTCGCCGCACCTTCCCAGCCGCCGCCCCTCCTGCGCGCCTCGGAACCCGTCCACCGCACCTGCTCTCAGCCCGAGACCGCACGACGATCCGCGGTCGCCTCGCCCCGAGCCGAACCGCCGATCCCGTCCGAGCGATTCACCGCAGACGCTGCCAGCCCGCTCCCTTCACAGAGCGGACCGCGCCACGCCGGTCAGCGACCGCCCTGCCACCCCCGAGGCGAACGGGTGAATCGCGTCCCAGCGATTCGCCCCAGCCGTCCGCACCCCGCTCCACCCACGCCCCCACCCCGAGAAGCCGACCGCGCCACGCCGGGCGAGGCCCGTGCTCCCACCCGCGAGGCGAACGGGTGAATCGCGTCCCAGCGATTCGCCCTAGCCGCCTGCGGCCCGCTCCACCCACGCCCCACCCCGAGAAGCCGACCGCGCCACGCCGGGCGAGGCCCGGCGTGGAATCCAACTCAGAACAGCGTGATCGGCTTGACGATGTCGGCGTAGATGAGGAGGGCGCTCATGCCGCCGAGGACGAGGACGACGACGTAGGTGAGCGGGAGCAGGCGGGCGATGTCGACGGGGCCGGGGTCGCGGCGTCCGAAGAGCCTGGCGATCCGGCGGCGCAGGCCCTCCCAGAGGGCGCCGGCGATGTGGCCGCCGTCCATGGGGAGCAGCGGCACCAGGTTGAAGACGAGGAGGGCGACGTTGAGCGAGGCGAGGACGCCGACCATCGTCTGCACCTTCGACACGACGGGGAGCTGGTCGGAGGCGGCGATCTCGCCCGCGATCCGGCCCACTCCGACGACGCTGATCGGGCCGTTGGCGTCGCGCGCCTCCGAGCCGAACGCCGCCTGGGCGACGTCGATGAGGCGCTGCGGCAGGTTGAGGATGACGTGGGCGACGCTGGTGATGTTCGACCAGACCGTCTCGGGCACCGCGGTGATCGGCTGCTGCGCGAGGGCCGATGTGGGCGAGATGCCGATGAAGCCGACCGTCTGCGTCTCGATCGCACCGGAGGCGTCGGTGACGGGGGCGCCGTTCGCGTCGGTCACCGCGACCTCGTTCTCGGCGGGGGTGATCGTGAGGGTCAGCGGCGCGCCGTCGCGCTGGACGGACACGCTGAGCGGGACGCCCGCGGAGCGCTGGATGATCGGGGTCAGGTCGTTCCAGGTGCTCACCGGAGTGCCGTCGATCGCCGTGATCGTGTCGCCCGGCAGCAGGCCGGCCGCGGCTCCGGGTGCCAGCGGGTCGTCGGCGGTGCAGGTCGCGGTCGCGCGCTGCGACTCCGGGACCACGCACTGCGAGACCGCGGCGAGGGTGCTGGTGCTCTGCGGGATCCCGATGCCGCAGAGGAGGACGGTGAAGAGGACCGTGGCGATCACGAGGTTCATGAAGGGGCCGCCGGCCATGACGAGCACGCGCTTCCACACGGGGAGCCGGTAGAACGCGCGATGGTCCTCGCCGTCGCCGATCGTCTCGGCGCTGGCGGCACGGGCCTCGTCGATCATCGTGGCGTAGGCGCCGCGCCGGGGCTCCTCGAGCTGGGCCTCGGAGGACGCCAGGCCGTTGAAGAAGCCTGTGCTCGACTCCGTGGGCCGGTCCCCCGGGTGCTTCGGCGGGTACATGCCGATCATGGCGATGTAGCCGCCGAGCGGGATCGCCTTGACGCCGTACTCCGTCTCGCCGCGTCGCCGGGAGAAGAGGGTCGGCCCGAACCCGATCATGTACTGCGTGACCTTGACCCCGAACAGCTTGGCGGGGAGCAGGTGCCCGACCTCGTGCAGGGCGATGGAGAGGGCGACGCCGACGGCGATGATGACGACGCCGAGGACGAAGAGCAGCACGGATTCCACCGACACACTGTAGGCCGGGCCCGCCCGTCCACGCTGGGGTGCGCCTGCACGGATCCGATGAACTCCGCGGCCGAGAGGATCAGCGGCGCGACGTCCGCCGACACGGATCCGCGGAGACGGAGCCCGTCCGGATGACCCCTGGTCAGACTCCGGCGATCCGCTCGTCCGCCGTGCGGCGCGCCCACTCCTCCGCCGCGGCCAGCGACTCGCGGGTCAGCGAGCCGTCGACGCTGTGCGCATCGACCACCGCCTCCACCGTCTCGAGGATGTCGAGGTAGCCGATCCGCCCCGCGTGGAACGCCTGCACGGCCTGCTCGTTCGCCGCGTTGAACACGGCCGGGTAGGAGGCGCCCGCCTCCCCGACGCGCTTCGCGAGCCGGACCGAGGGGAACGCCTCCTCGTCCAGCGGCTCGAACGTCCAGGAGTGGGAGCGGGTCCAGTCGAGCGGGACGCCGACCCCGGCGACGCGGTGCGGCCAGTCGAGGCCGAGCGAGATCGGGAGCCGCATGTCCGGCGGCGAGGCCTGGGCGATCGTCGAGCCGTCGACGTACTCGACCATCGAGTGGATCACCGACTGCGGGTGCACGGTGACGTCGATCCGGTCGTAGGGGACGTCGAAGAGCAGGTGCGCCTCGATCACCTCGAGCCCCTTGTTGACCAGAGTGGAGGAGTTGGTCGTGACGACCAGGCCCATGTCCCAGGTCGGGTGCGCGAGCGCCTGCGCCGGGGTGACGTCGCGGAGGGAGGCGCGGTCGCGTCCCCGGAACGGCCCGCCGGACGCGGTCAGCACGAGGCGGCGGACCTCGCGGTGCTCGCCCGCGAGGAGGGCCTGGGCGATCGCGGAGTGCTCGGAGTCGACCGGCACGATCTGGCCGGGACCGGCGAGCGAGGTGACGAGCTCGCCGCCGACGATCAGCGACTCCTTGTTGGCGAGGGCGAGCGTCCTGCCCTCCTCGAGCGCCGCGAGCGTCGGGCCGAGCCCCACCGAGCCGGTGATCCCGTTCAGCACGACGTCCGCGTCGACCGAGCGGATCAGCTGCTCGGCCTCCTCCGCGCCGAACGCCGTGTGCTCGACGCCGAACGCGGACGCCTGCTCGGCGACCACCGCCCGGTTCGAGCCGGCGGCGAGGCCGACGACCTCGAACCGCTCGCGGTTCGCGCCGATGACGTCGAGAGCCTGCGTGCCGATGGACCCGGTCGAGCCGAGGATGATGACCCTGCGCATCCGCCCATCCTGGCACGGAGCGCCCAGCGCCTCCCGGTCAGCTGATGGCGAGGATGTCGACCACGAAGACGAGGGTGTCGGTCCCGCTGATCCCCGCGTTCTGGTTGCCCTGGTCGCCGTAGCCCTTCGACGGCGGGATGGTGACGAGCACCTGCGAGCCGACGGTCTGGCCGACCACGGCCTCCTTGAAGCCCTCGATCACGTCGCCGGTGCCGAAGGCGGCGGGAGCCGGCTTCCCCCAGCTCTGGTCGAACACCTCGCCGGTGCCCCAGACCACGCCCTGGTACTGCACGATCAGCTGGTCGCCGTCGGCCACGGTCGCGCCGCTCCCCTTCTTGAGGACGGCGAGCTGCAGGTCGGCGGGCGGGTCGGTCGAGGGGATGGTGACGGTGGGCGCCCCGTCCTCGGCGAGCGCCACCGTCGGCAGGCCGTCGACCGGGGGCTGCGGCTCGCCGTCGGCGGCGGTCGGCACGATCTGCTCGACGTCGATCACCATGACGATCGAGTCGGTCGCGGCGATGCCGAACTGGCTCTGCCCGGCGTCGCCGAACGCGTCGGCCGGGGGAACGACTGCGACGACGCGCGAGCCGACGGTCGCGCAGTTGACGGCCTTCACGAGGCCGGCGAGGTACTGGTCGGTGTCGACCTCGAAGGCCGCGCGGCCACCGGACGCGTAGCTGCTCGCCGAGAACTCGGCACCGCTCGTCCCGTTGTAGAGCGTGTAGTCGACCAGCACGGTGTCGCCCTCGGCGACCTCCTCGCCGGTGCCCTCGATCGCGACGGAGCGCTCGGTGGCGTCCACGCTGACCGGGCTGGGGAACACGGTGACCGGCTTGGTGGCGAAGTCGCCGCTGGTCTGCACCGCGGCGGTCGCCTCGCCCTCGGTCGCGCAGCCGAGCGGGGTGGCGGAGGCGGACGGCGCTGCATCCGGCTCCCCGGGGGTGCAGGCCGCCAGGCTCAGGGAGGCGCCGAGGACGGCGAGGATCGCGATGGTTCTGCGCACAGGGGCACCTTTCGTGACCGGCGGCGGCCGGTGGACGTTCGGGGATCGCCTCCATCCTGCACGGCGCGCCTCGCAACGCGCTGGGTGCGGGTCCTCGAACGGTCCCAGGCCTACCATCGGGGAATGCGTGAATTCTCGGTCCCCCAGTCCCGAGAGCTCGTCACCGAGCTCCCCGGCCCGCGCTCCGTCGCCCTCCAGGAGCGCCGCGTCGCCAGCGTCTCCCGCGGCGCCGGGACGCTCGCGAACATCTACATGGACCACGCGTCGGGCGCGGTCCTGGTCGACGTCGACGGCAACCGCCTGATCGACCTCGGCTGCGGCATCGGAGTGACCACCATCGGCCACGCGCACCCCGCGGTCGCCGCGGCGGCCGCCGCGCAGGCCGAGAAGCTGACGCACACCCTCTTCACCGTCACTCCGTACGAGAACTACGTCCGGGTCGCCGAGAAGCTCGCCGAGATCACCCCCGGGGACTTCGAGAAGCACTCGATCCTGGTCAACTCCGGCGCGGAGGCGGTCGAGAACGCCGTCAAGATCGCGCGGAAGTTCACCGGCCGCCGCGCCATCGCGACGCTCGACCACGCCTTCCACGGCCGCACCAACCTCACGATGGCGATGACCTACCGCCCCTGGCCGGAGCGCGCGGGCATGGGCCCCTTCCCGGGAGAGATCTACAGCCTCCCGATCAGCTACCCGTTCCGCGACCCCGAGGGCATGACGGGCGAGGAGGCGGCCGAGCGCACCATCGACTACATCACCACCCACATCGGCGCGCAGGAGCTGGCCGCGCTCTTCGTCGAGCCGATCCAGGGCGACGGCGGCATCATCATCCCGGCGCCGGGCTACTTCCGCCGCCTGTCCGAGTTCTGCACCGAGAACGGCATCGTCTTCGTCGCGGACGAGATCCAGGCCGGCATCGCCCGCACCGGCACCTGGTACTCCATCGAGCACCACGGCGTGGTCCCGGACCTCATCACGACGGCCAAGGGCATCGCCGGCGGCTTCCCGCTCGCCGCCGTCACCGGCCGCGCCGAGATCATGGACGCCGTGCAGCCAGGCGGCATCGGCGGCACGTTCGGCGGCAACCCCGTCTCCACCGCCGCGGCGCTCGCGACGTTCGAGGCGATCGAGTCCGAGGGCCTGCTGGAGGAGGCGCAGCGGGTCGAGCGCCTACTGCAGGCGCGGATCGGCGACTGGGCCGAGCGCTTCGCGGTCGTGGGCGAGGTCCGCGGCAAGGGCGCGATGTGGGGCGTCGAGCTCGTCCACCCGGGCACGAAGAAGCAGTACCCGGAGGCGCTCACCGCGATCCTGAAGCACGCCACCACGAACGGCGTGATCGTCCTCGACGCGGGCAGCTGGGACAGCGTGCTGCGGATCATGCCGAGCGTGGTCATCAGCGAGGAGCTCATCGACGACGCCGCGACGGTCATCGAGGAGGCGCTCGCCCAGTTCGGCTGATCCGCCGCATGACCGGAGCGGCATGGACGCCCCGGTAGCTTCGTCGGAATGCGGATCGACGACGACCACGAGAGGCCGACTCCCCCGGGGATCGGCCTCTCCGCGCGTCTGGCGCGCCTGTCCATCGGCGGCGTCGGCCGGCTGGTCTACCGGCCGATCGTGGAGGGGCGCGACAACGTCCCGGCCGAGGGACGCGTGATCCTGGCGGCCAACCACCTCTCGTTCATCGACTCCCCGGTGCTGACGCTGCTCGCCCCGCGGCCGGTGCAGTTCCTGGCCAAGTCGGACTACTTCACGGGGACCGGCGTGCGGGGCGCCCTCTCGCGCGCCTTCTTCACGAGCGTCGGAGCCGTCGCGGTCGAGCGCGGCGCCGGCCAGGCCGCTCAGGAGGCGCTGGACCTCGGCCGGGCGATCCTCGAGCGGGACGAGGCGTTCGCCGTCTACCCCGAGGGCACCCGCTCCCGCGACGGGCGCCTCTACAAAGGCCGCACCGGAGTGGCGTGGCTCGCCCTCACCACGGGCGCGCCGGTGGTCCCCGTCGGCATGATCGGCACGCAGGAGCTCCAGCCGGTGGGCACGAGGGTGCCGCGCCTGCACCGGATCACGGTCCGCTTCGGGGCTCCGCTGGACCTCTCGCGGCACGGCTCCGCCGACTCCGGCCGCGCCCGACGCCACGCCACCGACGAGGTGATGGCGGCCGTCCACGCGCTCTCCGGGCAGGAGCTCGCCGGTGCGTACAACGAGTCGCCGCCGACGACCACGGTCGAGCGCATCCGCCGGGCGCTCCCGCACGAGCGCCGCTGAGCCTCAGCGCGCGGACGCCTCCGGCTCGTGGGCGACGGGGAAGTTCACCGAGTTCGCGATGAAGCAGAGCCGGGAGGCCTCGGCGTGCAGCGTCTGGGCGATCGCCACCATCGACTCCTCGGCGACAGTGACGCGGGGCCGGAGGGTCACCGAGGTGAAGCGGCCGCTCTCCCCCTCCTGCAGCATCGAGCCCACCGCGTCGTCCGTGTAGCCGGTGACGACGACTCCGTTCTTGACCGCCACGTGCAGGTAGGAGAGGAGGTGGCACTGCGCGAGCGCCGCGAGGAGCAGCTGCTCCGGGTTCCAGCGGTCGGCGTCGCCCCGGAAGGGCGTGTCGGCCGAGGCGAGGATGGGCGCCGGGCCCTCCGCCGTGACGGTCAGCTGGCGCCCGTACTCGCGGTAGCCGCTCGTGCCGGTGCCCCGATCGCCCTCCCAGACGACGGACACCGCGTACTCGTGCTCGGACTTCATCGGGCTCCTCCTCGACGGCGGTGGATCAGGCCGGTCGCGCCGGTCTGGACCTCTGGACGCGGAACCCCCGCGGGTAGACTCCGAGGACCATGACAGACACGCTCGCCCCCCAGGTTCCCACGTCCGCAGTCCCCCAGGAGCGGCGCGTCGCGACCGAGATCCCCGGGCCGCGATCCCGGGCCCTGCACGAGCGCCGCCTCGCCGTCGTGCCCACCGGCGTCAGCACCGCGCTCCCCGTCTACATCGACCGCGCGCACGGCGCGATCCTGGTCGACGTCGACGGCAACAGCTTCATCGACCTCGGCGCCGGCATCGGCGTGACGACGATCGGGCACACCGACGACTCCGTCGTCGCGGCCGCCGCGGAGCAGCTCGCGCGCCTCACGCACACCCTCTTCACCGTCACTCCGTACGAGCCCTACATCCGCGTCGCGGAGCTGCTGGCCCAGCACACCCCCGGCGACTTCGCCAAGAAGACCGTCCTGGTCAACTCCGGTGCCGAGGCGGTCGAGAACGCCGTCAAGATCGCGCGCAAGCACACCGGCCGCCCCGGCGTCGCGGTGCTCGACCACGCGTACCACGGACGCACGAACCTCACGATGGCCATGAACTTCAAGGCGCTGCCCTACGGCCTGGGCTTCGGACCCTTCGCCAGCGACGTCCACCGTGCGCCGAGCTCGTACCCGTACCACGACGGCCTGTCGGGAGCCGAGGCCGCCCAGCGCGCGATCTCGTACCTCGAGAAGACCGTCGGCGCGTCCGCCCTGGCCTGCCTCGTCGCCGAGCCCATCCAGGGCGAGGGCGGCTTCATGGTCCCCGCCGACGGCTTCCTCCCGGCACTGCAGGAGTGGTGCACGGCCAACGGCATCGTCTTCGTCGCCGACGAGATCCAGTCGGGCATGGCCCGCACCGGCGCCTGGTTCGCCAGCGAGCACCTCGGCCTCGTCCCCGACCTCGTCCTCTCGGCCAAGGGCATCGCCGGCGGCCTGCCGCTCGCGGGTGTGACGGGCCGCGCCGAGATCATGGACTCGGCGCAGGCCGGCGGACTGGGCGGCACCTTCGGCGGGAACCCCGTCGCCGCCGCCGCCGCCGTCGCGGTCTTCGAGCGCATCGAGCGCGAGGGCCTCCTCGCCGAGGCCGACCGGATCGGCGCCCGCCTGGGCGCGGCGCTGCGAGGCCTGCAGGAGCGCTACGACATCATCGGCGACGTCCGCGGCATCGGCGCGATGATGGCGATGGAGCTCGTGCAGCCCGGCACCGCCGGCACCACGAAGGAGCCGAACGCCGTCGCGGTCCAGGCGATCATCGACTACGCCGCCCAGCACGGGGTCCTCGTGCTGAGCGCCGGCACCTACGGCAACGTGGTCCGCTTCCTGCCGAGCCTCGCCCTCACCGACGAGCTGCTCGACGACGCCGTGTCGGTCATCGCCGACGCGTTCGCCACCCTCTAGGCGCGATCCTCCGAAGGCCACCGCGGGCGCCGAGGCGCTCCCCGGTGGCCTTCGGCGTCTCCGGGAGCGCGGGACCGGTCGGCGCATCGGGCAGGATGGGGGGATGCCAGCAGGAACCTTCACCGTCGCCGAGTCCGTCGAGCTGGCCGTCGTCGAGCGATCCGGGTTCGTCGAGTCGCGCCACGCCGGCTCCGCCGTCCTCCTCGACTCCGAGGGCCGCGTCGCCCGCAGCCTCGGCACCCCGACGGCTCCCGTCTTCCCCCGCTCCTGCCTCAAGCCGTTCCAGGCCCTCGCGGTGATGACCGCCGGAGTCGAGCTGAACGGCGCGGAGGCGGTCATCGCCACCGCGAGCCACGCCGGCATCCCCCAGCACGTGGCGCTGGTGCAGAACCTGCTCTTCCGCGCCGGCCTGGACCACACCGCCCTGCAGTGCCCGGCCGACTGGCCCGGCGACTCCGGGACCCGCGCTCAGCTGCTGCGGGCGGGCGCGACTCCGGACCCGCTCTACATGAACTGCTCGGGCAAGCACGCGGCGATGCTGCTGGCCTGCGTGCAGAACGGCTGGAGCACCGAGGACTACCTCGAGCGGACGCACCCGCTGCAGCAGCACATCGTCGACACGATCGAGCGCCTCACCGGCGAGCGCGTCGTGGCCTCGGGGATCGACGGCTGCGGAGCTCCCGTGCACGCCCTTCCTCTGACCGCGCTGGCGAAGGGCGTCTCGCGGATCGTGTCCTCCTCCCCCGCCTCACCGTTCGGCCTCTACCGCCAGGCCGGCGTCCTCACGGCCGCGATCCTCGAGAACGCGTGGGCGATCGACGGCCCGGGCCGGGACAACACCGTCGTGATCGAGCGCCTGGGCCTGGTCGCCAAGCTCGGCGCCGAGGGCGTGCTCGTGATGGCCTCGCCCGACGGCACCACCGTCGCCCTGAAGATCCTCGACGGGAGCCTGCGCGCCGCGACCGTGGTCGCGCTGAAGCTCCTGGTCGAGGCGGACGCGGTGGACCGGACCGCGGCGAACGACGTGCTGGTGCGGCTGAACCCGGTCGTGTCGGGCGGCGGGCGCCCGGTCGGCGCGATCCGTGCCTCCTACGTCTGACCGCACCTCCCGGCACACCCTGAGCTACTGCTCGCGCGTGAGGCGCTTCGCCCGGGCCGCCGCGGAGACCTGCGTGATCACCACCACGAGGATCGCCAGGACGAACACCGCCGACGCGATGACGTTCGCCTCCGCCGGGATGCCGCGCGCCGCCGCGATGTAGATGTACTTCGGGAACGTGGTGACCGATCCGGAGTTGAAGTTCGTGATGATGAAGTCGTCGAAGCTCAGCGCGAACGAGAGCAGCGCCGCGGCGAGGATGCCGGGCAGCAGCAGCGGGAAGGTGATCCGCCAGAAGACCTGGTTCGGCGACGCGTAGAGGTCGCGTCCCGCCTCCTCCAGCTTCGGGTCCAGGCTCGCCACCCGCGCCTTCACGGTGACCACGACGAAGCTGATGCAGAACATCGTGTGCGCCAGCACGATCGTGACCAGCCCCTTCTCGGCGCCCACGCTGAGGAACTGCGCGGCGAGGCCGGCTCCGAGCACCACCTCCGGAGTCGCCATGGGGAGGAACAGCAGCAGGCTGATCGCCGACCGGAACCGGAAGCGGAACCGCACGAGCGCGATGGCGATCATGGTGCCGAGCGCAGTGGCCAGCACGGTGGCGATCACACCGACCAGCAGGCTGTTCCCGAAGGCGGTCATCACCTCCTCGCTGGTCCAGGCCGACACCCACTTGTCGAGGGTGAACCCGCGCCAGGCGAGGTTGCTCTTCCCCGAGTCGTTGAAGGAGAAGACGAAGGTGTACCCGATAGGGATGAGCAGGAAGAGCAGCGCCAGCGCCGTGTAGACGCCGAGCCCGAGGCCCCGGAAGCGGCGGCGGCCCCGGATCGGGGCGGGGGGCGGCGCGCCGAGCGCCTCCTGGGCGCTCGCGAGCGGACGGTCGGCCGTCGCGGTCACAGGAGGTCCTCCGTTCCACTGCGCTTCACGTAGAAGCCGACGATGACCAGGATCACGGCCATCAGCACGATCGAGAGCGCGGCGGCCGCCGGGTAGTTCTCGAGCGTGAGGAAGTTCGCCTCGATCGCGTTGCCCACCATCGAGGTCTGCGACGAGCCGAGGAAGTCCCGGCTCGCGTTGATGTAGTCGCCAGCCGCGGGGATGAACGTCAGCAGCGTGCCCGAGACGATGCCCGGCATCGACAGGGGGACGGTCACGCTCCAGAACACGGAGGCGGGGTGCGCGTAGAGATCCGACCCTGCCTCCAGGAAGCGCACGTCGAGGCGCTCGAGCGTCGTGTACAGCGGCAGCGTCATGAACGGGATGAAGTTGTAGGTGATGCCGAAGATCACGGCGATCGGCGTCCCCGTGAGGTGGCCGTCGCTCGGCAGGACCGCCACGGCCTTGAGCGCCTGCACGAGCGGGCTCTCGTCCGCGAGGATCTGCTTCCACGCCAGCGTCCGGAGCAGGAAGCTGATGAAGAAGGGCGCGATCACCAGCGTGAGGAGCAGGTTCTGCAGCAGCGGCCAGGGCCGCGCCTTCACTCCGATGAAGTAGGCCAGCGGGTAGCTGATCACCAGCGCGAGCACCGTCGCGATCAGCGCGTAGCCGAAGGAGCGGAGCACGTGCGGCCAGTAGTCGCCCATCACCACGAGGTAGTTCTGCCAGGCGAACCCGGGGGCGTACTCGCCGATGTCCCCGTCCGGCACCTCGGCCTGGAAGGACGTGAGCACGAGCGAGATGAGCGGCGCCAGGAAGAACAGCAGCATGTAGGCGATGCCCGGCAGCAGCAGGACGAGCGCGATCGTCGACCGCCGGCGGACCGGAGCGTCCTGAGGATCCGCCTGCCCCGTGGCGAAGGCGGCGAAGGCCATGCCTACGCTCCCCCGCTGCGACCGGCCAGGAGCCCCCGGCGCTGCACGGCGATGGCGCTGGTGGAGTCGTCCGCCTCGAAGCGCGGGACCGAGCCCGGTTCGTCCGCGAGTCCGAAGCCGTGCTCGGTGCTGAAGCCGACCCACACCTCCGCTCCCTCGCCGACGACCGGCCCGAAGACCATGTTCTGCGCGAAGACGACCACCGGGCCCAGGCCCGGCATCCGGATCGTGTACTGGGTGCTGACCCCGCTGAAGGAGACGTCGACCACGCGACCGGGCCCGAGCACGTTCCGGCCGGAGTCCGCCGGCGGCTCCTGCGTCAGCAGCAGGAGCTTCTCGGGGCGGACGCCGACCGTGATCTCCCCGCTCGTGCGGGCGCAGCGGGCGACGGGCACGACGATCCGGTGCCCGCCCGCGTCGACGGTGAGTGCGCGGTCGGTGCTGCCGACCACCTCACCCGTGAAGAGGTTGGACTGGCCGAGGAAGTTCGCGACGAACGCGGTGCGCGGGAGCTCGTAGAGCTCCTCCGGCGCGCCCATCTGCTCGATCCTGCCCTTGTTCATCACCGCGACGGTGTCGGCCATCGTCATGGCCTCCTCCTGGTCGTGCGTGACGTGGAGGAAGGTGAGGCCCACCTCCTCCTGGATCGACTTGAGCTCCAGCTGCATCTGCCGGCGGAGCTTGAGGTCGAGGGCGCCGAGCGGCTCGTCGAGCAGGAGCAGGGCGGGCCGGTTGACGAGGGCGCGCGCGAGGGCGACCCGCTGCTGCTGACCACCGGAGAGCTGCGCGGGGCGGCGCTGGGCGAGGTGGTCGAGCTCGACCAGACGGAGCGCCTCGTGCGCCTTGCCGACGGGGTCGGCGATCCTCCGCCGCTTCAGGCCGAAGGCGACGTTCTCGAGGATCGACATGTGCGGGAACAGCGCGTACGACTGGAACACGGTGTTGACGGGCCGCTGGTACGTCTTCGTCTCGGTGACGTCCCGCCCGCCGATGAGGATCCGGCCGGCGGAGGGCTCCTCGAGCCCGGCGACCAGGCGCAACGTCGTCGTCTTGCCGCAGCCCGAGGGGCCCAGCAGGGCGAAGAAGGAGCCCGCGGGGATGGTGAGGTCCAGGGAGTCGATGGCCGTGAAGCCCGGGTACTGCTTGCTGATCCCGACCAGCTGGAGGTCGGCGCCGCTCTCGGCGAAGGTCCCGATCGCCATCAGATGCCCAGGAGCACCTTCTGGAACTCGGCCTGGTACTCCTTCTCCTCCGCGGCGGTCAGGGTCCGGAACACGTGCGCCTGCGCGAGCGTGTCCTCGTCGGGGAAGATCAGCTGGTTCTCGGCCAGCTCCGGATCGATGCTCTCCATGACGTCCTTCGCTCCATCCACGGGGGTGATGTAGTTGACCCAGGCGGCCACCTCGGCGGCGACCTCGGGCTCGTAGTAGTAGTTCATCAGGGCCTCGGCGTTGGCCTTGCGCTCGGAGCCCATCGGGACCACGAAGGTGTCGTTCCAGAGCGCGCCGCCCGAGTCGGGGAAGGCGAACTCCCACTTGTCGCCGGCCTCGGCGTTGATCAGGGTGATGTCGCCGGACCAGCAGATCGCCGCGAGGGTGTCCTCGTTCTGCAGGTCGTTGAGGTACGCGTTCCCCTTGATGTTGCGGATCTGTCCGGCGTCGACCTGCTCGCGGAAGACGTCGATCGCGTTCATGTACTCGTCGTCGCCCCAGGAGCCGGCGATGTCCGTCCCCTGAGCGAGCATGATGAGCCCGATCGTGTCGCGCATCTCGCTCAGCACGCCGACGCGGCCGCGGAGCGACGGATCCCACAGCTCCTCGATGCTCGAGAGGCCCTTCGGCAGCTTCTCCCTGTTCCAGCAGATGCCCGAGAACCCCGCCTGGTACGGGAGGGAGAGCCGGCGGCCCGGATCGAAGTCGGGGTTCGCCAGCGAGGGCGTGAGGTTGGCGATGTTCGGGATGTTCGCGTGGTCGAGCTCCTGCACGTAGCCGCGGCGGACCAGGCGCGAGACCATCCACTCCGTCAGGCAGACCGTGTCGGCGCCGATGTACTGCCCGAGCGCGAGCTGGTCCTTCACCTTGCCGTAGTAGGAGTTGTTGTCGTCGACGGCGACGTTGTAGGTCACCGCGATGCCCGTCTGCTCCTCGAAGCCCTGGAGCGTGGGGTGGTTCCCGTCGTCGTCCTCGTCCATGTAGGCGGGCCAGTTGTCCCACACCAGGCGCGGGTCGCCGGCCGATCCGTCGGCGGCGGCGGTCGGAGCGGCACGGGTCTGCGGGGCGCAGGCGGCCAGGGCGAGGGCACCCGCTCCGAGGCCGATCCCGCCGAGGACCGCCCGACGCGAGAGGACCGCCCGGCGCTCGCGCTCGTGGGAGCGTGCCGCGGCGACGGCCCGGCGGAGGACGGGATCCCTCGGGAGGGGACGGGTCATGGCGGGGGCTCCTGACTGCGTCGGGGCTCGTGCCTCGGGGGCCGAACGTGGGGAAATACTGGCACAGCGCTCATCCGCCTGTCACGGCGAACGGAGGAGAACGCTCATCCGGAAACATGATCGTCACGAATTCCGCACCCGGAGGCCGTGTCGACCGCCGATTCGGTCCCCGGAGGCCGTGCCGTCAGCGGGTGAGGGGCGGGCGTCCCGAGCCGCCGGCGGACCCGTCGACGCGCTCGACCGCCATCTCGACCGAGGAGAGCAGGATCCGGCTGCCGAGCTTCGCGCGGTAGCGGCGGCCGGCCTCGAGCGGGAGCGGCGCCTGGGTCGGTGCGACCAGCACGGACCCGTTGGCCGACCAGCGGTCCCTGACCCAGAGCCCGCCCTCGTCGAAGCCGAACTCGAGGTGGGTCTTGGAGAGGGATCGCGACGGATCCGGGATCGCGAGGATGTGCCGGAACGTCTCGTTGGGGTCCGGGAGCGGCTGGCGTCCGATCAGGCCGTTGCCGGTCACGATCGCGTGCTGCCCGGTCGCGAAGCTGAGGCGCACGAGCCCCTGCGAGGGCGGCGCCATCGGAGCGCCGGGGGCGGGACGCCGGTGCCGGCCAGGGGCCAGGCCCGGCAGCCAGGCACGGCGGGACGGATCGAGGACCGTCGTGTCGCCGGAGGACGAGGGGCGGGACGCACCCGTCGTGGCATGCGCCGCCACCGACGAACCGCACTCGCCGCAGAGGATCGCCCCGGGAGCGAGGTTGGAGCCACACGTGCTGCAGATCACCGAGAACGCCCTTCCGCTCACCATCGTACCCAGCGCCGGCGCGGGGAGCCCCGAGCCGGCCGAACCCGACGCGAACCGGCAGGCGCAGGACCGTCGTACGGCCGTTCGGCGCGTGCGGGCGGTCCGGCGGCACCGCCACCGCGGCCGTCCCATGCCGGAGCGCTGCTCGTCAGACCGGTGCGCCGGCCTCCTCGTCGCCGGTGACCGCGAGGACGTCGACGACGATCACGGTGACGTTGTCGCGCCCGCCGTTGTCCAGCGCGGCGTCGACCAGGGCGTCGGCCGCCTCCTGAGCGGAGCCGGTGCCGCTGAGCAGGTGGCCGACGCCGGCATCGGTCAGCTCCTTCGTGAGTCCGTCCGAGCAGATCAGCAGACGCGATCCGGCGAGGACGGGCACGAGCCGGTAGTCGGGGACGGGCGCCTCGTGGAAGCCGACCGCGCGGGTGATCACGTTGCTGTGCGGATGCACGTCGGCCTCGTCGCGGGAGATCAGGCCCGCGTCGACCAGCTCCTGGACGATGGAGTGGTCCACGGTGAGCTGCACGAGGGTCCCGGCGACGCTCAGGTACACGCGCGAGTCGCCGATGTTGAAGACGGACCAGTAGGGCTCTCCCCCGACCACCGTGAGCGCGATCCCGGTGACCGTGGTCCCGGTGCCGACGTCGGCCGTGTGCGACTGCCGGGCGATGTCCCCGACCGCCTCCCGAAGCGCCCGGTCGATCTCCTCCGCTCCGACGGTCGCGCCGAGCGCCGCGGTGGACAGGCGCGACACGACCGCGTCGCTGGCGACCTCTCCTGCCGCGTGCCCGCCCATCCCGTCGGCGACAGCGAAGAGCGGGCTCTTGGCGAGGTAGCTGTCCTCGTTCGCGCTGCGCACGTGGCCGGTCTCGGTGCGCGCGGCCCAGCCGAGGGTCACTTCGGCCGAGGGCGCGTCGGAGCTCCAGGCGGAGACGGGGACGGTGACGGACGCGCGGCTGCGGCCGATCTGCGTCATCGCTGCTCCTCGCATCCCCGTGGCCCGCGCCCGTCCGGTCCGACGGCCCGTGACCGCCGGCTCCAGGGGTGCCCGGCCGCCTCCCGATGGTAGTCGCTGACGGCCCTCCGCCGAGCCGGCCGCCATCGCTGTCGCCCGATGTCCGTCGCGCAGACGGGACCACGCTTAGACCACCGGATCCGATGCCGGAGCGAGCTCCGACGTGCGGATCCACTTGCCCGGGCCCCCGTGGACTGCCAGAATCGCCGCATGGCCCCGTCTCGCCCACCCTCTCAGCGTCCTGTCCAGCTCGACGAGGTGTCGAAGGCGATCATCGAGCAGCTGCAGGCGGACGGTCGGCGCTCGTACGCCGAGATCGGCAAGGCCGTGGGCCTGAGCGAGGCGGCCGTCCGGCAGCGGGTGCAGAAGCTCACGGAGTCGGGCGTCATGCAGATCGTCGCGGTGACGGATCCGATGCAGCTCGGCTTCTACCGCCAGGCGATGATCGGTGTGCGCGTCACCGGCGACACCCGCGACGTCGCGGACCGGCTCGCCTCCATCCCCGCCGTCGACTACGTCGTGCTGACAGCCGGCTCCTTCGACATCCTCGCCGAGGTCGTGTGCGAGAACGACGACGATCTGATCGCCCTGCTCAACCAGGAGATCCGGTCGCTTCCCGGCGTGCTCTCGACCGAGACCTTCGTCTATCTGAAGCTCCACAAGCAGTTCTACAACTGGGGAACGCGGTAAAAGATGACCACCGAGACAGCCTTCTCGACCTCCGGCCTCGAGTCGGGCGATCCCGTCCGCGGGACCGACGCGCCAGGGGGGATCGACGACGCCTCCCTGCAGAAGAAGGCGAAGGACCACCTCTGGATGCACTTCACCCGTCAGTCGACGATGGACTCGGGCGCGGGCGTGCCGATCATCACTCGCGGCGAGGGACACCACATCTGGGACAGCACCGGGCGCAAGTACTTCGACGGCCTGTCCGGCCTCTTCGTCGTCAATGCGGGACACGGGCGGCGCCGACTGGCGGAGGCCGCGGCGAAGCAGGCGTCCGAGCTCTCCTTCTTCCCGCTCTGGTCCTACGCGACCCCCTCGGCGATCGAGCTGGCCGACCGGCTCGCCGACCACGCGCCGGGCGACCTGAACCGGGTCTTCTTCTCGACCGGCGGCGGCGAGGCTGTGGAGACGGCTTTCAAGCTCGCCAAGCACTACTGGAAGCTGCAGGGCAAGCCGGGCAAGCACAAGGTCGTCTCGCGCTCGGTCGCGTATCACGGCACTCCCCAGGGAGCGCTCGCGATCACGGGCATCCCCGGGATGAAGTCGATGTTCGAACCGCTGGTGCCGGGCGGCTTCCGTGTCCCCAACACCAACTTCTACCGGGCTCCCGAGCACGGCGACGACCTGGAGGCGTTCGGCCTGTGGGCGGCGAACCGCATCGAGGAGATGATCGAGTTCGAGGGGCCGGACACGGTGGCCGCCGTGTTCCTGGAGCCCGTGCAGAACTCGGGCGGCTGCTTCCCGCCCCCTCCCGGGTACTTCCAGAGGGTCCGCGAGATCTGCGACAAGCACGACGTGCTGCTGGTGTCCGATGAGGTGATCTGCGCGTTCGGCCGCATCGGGCACATGTTCGCCTGCGACGAGTACGGCTACGTGCCGGACATGATCACCTGCGCGAAGGGGATGACCAGCGGCTACTCCCCCATCGGCGCGACGATCGTCAGCGATCGGATCTACGAGCCCTTCCGCCACGGTCAGGTCGTCTTCCCGCACGGCTACACCTTCGGCGGCCACCCCGTCTCGGCCGCGGTCGCGCTCGAGAACCTCGACATCTTCGAGGAGGAGGGCTTGAACGAGCGCGTGCGAGAGAACTCGCCCGTCTTCCGGTCCACGCTCGAGAAGCTGCTCGACCTGCCGATCGTCGGCGACGTCCGGGGCGACGGCTACTTCTTCGGCATCGAGCTGGTGAAGGACAAGGCGACGAAGGAGACGTTCGACGAGGACGAGTCGGAGCGGCTGCTGCGCGGATTCCTCTCGAAGGGGCTCTTCGACGCGGGGCTGTACTGCCGGGCGGACGACCGCGGCGATCCCGTCGTCCAGCTCGCGCCGCCGCTCACCATCGGCCAGCGCGAGTTCGACGAGATCGAGCAGATCCTCCGGAGCGTGCTCACCGAGGCCTGGTCGCGGCTCTAGCGCCCTCACGCGGCGCGCTCCCGACGATCGGCGGCGAGTGCGGCCGCGACTCGGCGCGCACCTGCGTGGTGCGGATCGAGAGCGACGGCCTCGTCGGCGAGCCGTCCGGCCTCGTCGGCACGGCCCTCACCGGCCAGGATCCGGGCGAGGAGGACGAGCACTCCGGCTCGCTCACTCGCGGGTGCGACGACGGCGGCACGGCGGAGCAGCGGGGCGAGCGCTCCCGACGCGCCGGGGTCACCGCTCCGCGCCGACCGCAGCACGCGGTCCGCACCGCGGCTGCGCTGCACGGCCACGACGAGCGCAGCCAGGCCCGCCGGCCGGACCTCGGGATCGGGACCGGCGAGAGCTCGCCGGACGAGGTCGTCGACACCGTGCAACAGCACGTCGGGCAGTTCGGCCCGCGGGTGGCGGTCGAGGAGACGGTCGACCGCGGCGGCCGCCGCTCGCGGGTCGTCCCGGTCGCCGGCCTCGAGCCCGTCGTCGCGGCCGGACGACGGGAGCACGGCGACGCGGAGGGCGAGGCCGGGGAGCCGGCGCGCACGCTCCTCGAGGGCGGCGACGAGTCCCTCGCACGACTCCGGACCCGCCTCGCCGGGATGCACCAGCGCGAGTGCTCGCTGCACCCGCCCGAACCGGCCGAGCGCACCGAGGCTGGCCCGCGCGATCAGGGACGGATCCGCCCCCGACAGCTCGAAGCGGAGCGAGCCGCTCGGCGCTCCGGCCCGGAACGGGACGAGCACGAGGCTCGCCTCGGCCGCACCCCGCTGGGATCCGTGAGCGGCGTGGAACAGGGCGGCGTCGTCGGGTGAGGCCGGGACACGCGAGGCGGGAGCGGGGTGGAGGAAGATCGCTGAGGAGGTCATGCTGCGATCCTGCCGACCCTCGCACCCGCCGGGAGCGACGGCCCTCGGGATCATCGGAAGGATCTCGAGATCGCCGCCTGTGGAGGGAGAGGTCCCATCGACACCGAATCGCCGGCGCACGGATGGCGCCCTCCGGCCCCCAGGAATCCCTCCACAGGGACCGATCGGCCGAGTTCTGCACCGGTGTCCGATTCCCGCCGGTCGGTGGGGAGTCCCGCGGATACTCTCGACGCATGAGAACGACTCCCCTTCACGTCCGACGGACGACGAGCCCCCTCGGCCGCATCGAGGTGGGCAGCGACGGCGATGCGATCGTCTCGCTCGCCATCGAGCAGGCCGGTCTGCTCCCGCACGAGCACCTCCCGGAGTCGGACCTCCCGGTGCTCCTGCGGGCCGTCGAGCAGCTGGACGAGTACTTCGACGGGACCCGCCGCTCTTTCGATCTGCCGGTCGCTCTGCGCGGCACGCCCTTCCAGCTCGAGATCTGGCAGCGGCTCCAGGCTCTGGGCTTCGGGGAGATCACCTCCTACGGCGCACTGGGCACGGCCGCCGGTCGCCCCCGGGCGGGCCGGCCCATCGGCGGAGCGGTCGGTGCGAACCCGGTGCCGATCATCGTGGGCTGCCACCGCGTCCTCGCGAGCGACGGACGGATCACCGGCTTCAGCGCGGGCGAGGGCGTCGCCACGAAAGCCTGGCTTCTCGATCACGAGGGGATCCCCCACCGATGAGCACGGCCGACGGACTCGTCGAGGGAGAGGACGGCCTGATCCGCTGCGCCTGGAGCGGCGCGGATCCGGAGTACCGCCGCTACCACGACGAGGAATGGGGCACCCCGCTGCACGGAGATCGCCTGCTGTTCGAGAAGATCTCCCTCGAGGCGTTCCAGTCCGGCCTCTCCTGGATCACGATCCTCCGCAAGCGGCCGAGGTTCCGCGAGGCCTTCGACGGCTTCGATCCGGCCCGGGTCGCCCGCTACGACGACACCGATGTCGAGCGGCTGATGGAGGACAGCGGCATCATCCGGAACCGCGCGAAGATCATCGCCACCCGCGACAACGCCCGGGCCGTGCTCGCGCTCCTCGAGCAGAGAGGCGAGGGCGCGCTCGACGAGCTCGTGTGGTCCTTCCACGATCCGGACGTCGAGGACCGGGTGGTCCGAGCCGCCGACGTCCCTGCGACGACGCCCGGGTCGACGGCGCTCGCGCGAGCGCTGAAGGCCGCGGGGCTCCGCTTCGTCGGACCGACCACCGCGTACGCGCTGATGCAGTCGGCCGGAGTCGTCGACGATCACCTCACCGGCTGCTGGCGCCGACGCTGACGCCTACGACTCCGGCACGACGAGATCGAGCTCTCCCGTGTGCCGGTTCTCGGCGAGCAGGAACCCGCGCCCGGCCGCCCACGCCGAGAGCTCGCCGAGTGACTCCGTCGCCACCCGGTCCTCCGCCAGCGCCCTGACGAAGCGCCCCTTGCCCTGCTTGTTGAAGTGGTTCAGCGACCGGAGGGCGCCGTCGGCCCCGCGCGAGCGGACGCGGACGAAGAACCGCCCCTCGCCCGCGGGAACCGGTCCGAGCGCCGCGTACGCCTCGCTCCGCAGATCGAGGACGAGCCCGTCGAGCGCGCTCAGCACCCGCCCGGCCTCCGCTGCCCACCAGCGCTTGAGCGGCCTCCCCGGGACGCGGGAGTCGTGGGACAGACGGTAGGCAGGGATCAGGTCGAGGGCGCGGATCGGCCCCCAGAGCGCGGACTGCACGATCGCCGTCCGACCGAGCACCTCCCGTGCACCGGGATCGAGGCTGCGCGCGTCGAGCGCATCGAAGAGCACCCCGTCGAAGCGGTCGACCGCGGGGAGGCCTGCCGCGGTCGCGAGCGCCGCGTTGCGATCGATCTCGCCGAGCTGACGCGGACCGAGCTTCAGCGCCCGGGCCGAGAGCTCGCGGTCCCCGGCCAGCGCGATCAGCGCCTCCGCCAGCTCGCGCCGCTTCGGGTGGAGCTCGGGGAAGGCGAGCGACTCGAGCACGAACGGCTCGTCGCCGCCGTCGCGCTTCGTCTCGGACGGTGGCAGCAGGACGTGCACAGGACTCCTTCGGAGAAGAGGGACGGGCGGCACGACGAAGGGGCCGGACGATCGCGATGATCGTCCGGCCCCTCCGTGCCGCGGTGAGCGGCGGTGTACTAGACCAGCGATGCCTGACGGGCGACCACGGTCACCACGTCGTTCTCGACGGACAGGAAGCCGTCGTCGGCCTGCGCGGTGAGACGCGTTCCGTCCAGGGCCGTGACGCGCACCTCGCCGGTGGCGAGGATCGCGAGCATCGGCTCGTGGCCGGCGAGGATGCCGATCTCGCCCTCGACGGTGCGAGCCGTGAGCTGCTTCGCCTCTCCGGACCACACCTCGGCGTTCGCGGACACGACGCTGACCTTCAGGGTCCCGGCCATGATCAGCCGTTCTCCTTCTGGATCTGGGTCCACTTCTCCTCGACGTCCGAGATCGAGCCGACGTTGAAGAACGCCTGCTCGGCCACGTGGTCGAACTCGCCCTTGGTGATCGCGTCGAACGACTCGATCGTGTCCTTCAGCGGGACGGTCGAGCCCTCGACACCCGTGAACTTCTTCGCCATGTAGGTGTTCTGCGACAGGAACTGCTGGATCCGGCGCGCACGCGACACCGTGATCTTGTCCTCCTCCGACAGCTCGTCGACACCGAGGATCGCGATGATCTCCTGCAGCTCCTTGTTCTTCTGCAGGATCTGCTTCACGTTCGTCGCCACGCGGTAGTGGTCGGCGCCCAGGTACCGGGGGTCGAGGATGCGCGAGGTGGACGTGAGCGGGTCGACTGCCGGGTAGAGGCCCTTCGACGCGATCTCGCGGGAGAGCTCGGTGGTCGCGTCGAGGTGGGCGAAGGTGGTCGCCGGCGCCGGATCCGTGTAGTCGTCGGCGGGGACGTAGATCGCCTGCAGCGAGGTGATCGAGTGTCCGCGCGTCGAGGTGATGCGCTCCTGGAGCACACCCATCTCGTCGGCGAGGTTCGGCTGGTAGCCCACCGCGGAGGGCATGCGGCCCAGGAGGGTCGACACCTCCGAGCCGGCCTGCGTGAAGCGGAAGATGTTGTCGATGAAGAGCAGCACGTCCTGCTTCTGCACATCGCGGAAGTACTCCGCCATGGTCAGTGCCGACAGGGCGACGCGCAGACGCGTTCCCGGCGGCTCGTCCATCTGGCCGAAGACGAGCGCGGTCTTGTCGAAGACGCCCGCCTCCTCCATCTCGGCGATGAGGTCGTTGCCCTCACGGGTGCGCTCGCCGACGCCGGCGAACACCGACACTCCACCGTGGTCCTGCGCGACGCGCTGGATCATCTCCTGGATGAGGACGGTCTTGCCCACGCCCGCGCCGCCGAACAGGCCGATCTTGCCGCCCTGCACGTACGGAGTGAGCAGGTCGATGACCTTGATGCCGGTCTCGAACAGCTCGGTCTTGGACTCGAGCTGGTCGAACTGCGGGGGCTTGCGGTGGATGGGCCAGCGCTCGGTGATCTCGAACGACTCGCCGTTGATCTTCCCGTCGGCGTCGGCGTTGAGCACCTCGCCAATCACGTTGAAGACCTTGCCCTTGGTCACGTCGCCGACCGGGACCGAGATCGGCAGGCCGGTGTCGTGGACCTCCTGGCCGCGGACGAGTCCGTCGGTGGGGTTCAGGGAGATGGCCCGGACGAGGTCGTCGCCCAGGTGCTGCGCGACCTCGAAGGTCAGCTTGCTCGAGACGCCCTCGACCTCGACGTGCGTGTAGAGCGCGTTGTAGACCTCGGGGATCGCGTCGTGGGGGAACTCGATGTCAACGACGGGGCCGGTGACGCGGGCGATGCGGCCGATGGCCCCGCCCGACGTCCCGGTCGCCGCCTCAGGTGCGGTCAGTGTCATTGCTACTTCCTTCTGTGGTCTCACCGCTCCCGGAGGGCGGAGTCGAAACTGTGTGGAGCGGAGCCCTCTTACTTGGAGGAGGACAGGGCGTCGGCGCCGCCGACGATCTCGGCGATCTGCTGCGTGATCTCGGTCTGGCGGGCGTTGTTGGCGAGACGCGTGTAGGTCTTGATCAGCGTGTCCGCGTTGTCGCTCGCCGACTTCATGGCCTTCTGGCGTGCCGCGTGCTCCGAGGCCGCCGACTGCAGCATCGCGTTGAAGATGCGGCTCTCGACGTACACGGGCAGGAGGCGGTCGAGGACCGTCTCGGGGTCGGGCTCGAACTCGTAGAGCGGGTACAGCTCGCTGTTCTGCTCCTCGGCGCCCTCGACGACCTCGAGCGGCAGCAGCCGGACGACGGTCGGCTGCTGGGTGACCATGCTGACGAAGCGGTTGTAGACGAGGTGGATCTCGTCCACGCCGCCCTCCTCGTCATCGAGGTTGTACGACTCGACGACCGCGTCCGCGATCTCCTTCGCCGTCTCGAACACGGGCTGGTCGGTGCCGCCCGTCCAGACGCGGACGCTGGCCCGCTTCCGGAACGAGAAGTACGCGTTCGCCTTGCGGCCGACCAGGTAGAAGACGACCTCCTTGCCCTCGCTGCGCAGCAGCGCGGCCAGCTCCTCGGCCTCCTTGAGCACGCTCGAGGAGAACGCGCCGGCGAGGCCGCGGTCGGAGGTGAAGATCACGATCGCGGCCGTGTCCAGCTTCTCGCGCTCGGTCGTGAGCGGGTGCTCCACGTTCGAGTAGGTCGCGACAGCGGACACGGCGCGCGTGATCGCGTTCGAGTACGGCGCCGCGGCAGCGACGCGGTTCTGCGCCTTCTGGATGCGCGAGGCCGAGATCAGCTCCATGGCCCGAGTGATCTTCTTGGTCGTCTGGGCCGAGCGGATCTTCGACCGGTAGACCCGGAGTTGCGCTCCCATGTGTCTCCTGTTGTTCTAAAAGTGGCGAATCGTCGGGGTGCCGCTGGTCAGCGACGGCCCTTGACGATCTTCTCCTGGCCGACCTCGTCGGCCGCGATGGCCTGGTGCTCCTCGCGCCCGACCGAGGCGAGCGGCTTGCCCTCACCGGTCTGGAACTCCAGCTTGAAGCCGTCGACGGCACGGTTGAGCTCGGCGACGGTGTCGTCGGAGAGCACGTTGGTGTCGCGGAGGGTGTTCAGCACCTGGGTGTTGCGGCCCAGGTAGTCCAGGAGCTCGCGCTCGAAGCGCAGCACGTCGGAGACCGGGACCTCGTCGAGCTTGCCGTTCGTTCCGGCCCAGATCGAGACGACCTGCTCCTCGACGGGGTACGGCGAGTACTGCGGCTGCTTGAGCAGCTCGGTCAGGCGGGCGCCGCGGGCGAGCTGACGGCGCGAGGCGGCGTCGAGGTCGGAGGCGAACATCGCGAAGGCCTCGAGCGAGCGGTACTGCGCCAGCTCGAGCTTCAGCGTGCCGGAGACCTTCTTGATCGACTTGACCTGCGCGTCGCCGCCGACCCGCGAGACCGAGATGCCCACGTCGACCGCGGGACGCTGGTTGGCGTTGAAGAGGTCGGACTGGAGGAAGATCTGGCCGTCGGTGATCGAGATCACGTTGGTCGGGATGTAGGCCGAGACGTCGTTCGCCTTGGTCTCGATGATCGGGAGACCGGTCATCGAGCCGGCGCCGAGCTCGTCGGACAGCTTCGCGCAGCGCTCCAGCAGACGGGAGTGCAGGTAGAAGACGTCACCCGGGTACGCCTCGCGTCCCGGCGGGCGGCGCAGGAGCAGCGACACGGCGCGGTAGGCCTCGGCCTGCTTCGACAGGTCGTCGAAGATGATCAGGACGTGCTTGCCGCCGTACATCCAGTGCTGGCCGATGGCCGAGCCGGTGTAGGGGGCGAGGTACTTGAAGCCGGCGGGGTCGGAGGCGGGGGACGCGACGATGGTCGTGTACTCCATCGCTCCGGCGTCCTCGAGCGCGCCCTTCACCGAGGCGATGGTCGAGCCCTTCTGGCCGATGGCGACGTAGATGCAACGGACCTGCTTGTTCGTGTCGCCCGACTCCCAGTTGGCCTTCTGGTTGATGATCGTGTCGATCGCGATGGCCGTCTTGCCGGTCTGGCGGTCCCCGATGATGAGCTGGCGCTGGCCACGGCCGACCGGGATCATCGCGTCGATGGCCTTGATGCCGGTCTGCAGCGGCTCGTGGACCGACTTGCGCGACATGACGCCGGGAGCCTGGAGCTCGAGGGCGCGGCGGCCCTCGGAGGCGATCTCGCCGAGTCCGTCGATCGGGTTGCCGAGCGGGTCGACGACGCGGCCGAGGTAGCCGTCGCCGACGGGGACCGAGAGGACCTCGCCGGTGCGGGTGACCTCCATGCCCTCCTCGATGCCGGAGAACTCGCCGAGGACGACGACGCCGATCTCGTTCTCGTCGAGGTTCTGGGCCAGGCCCAGGACGCCGTTGGAGAAGCGGATGAGCTCGTTGGCCATGACGCCGGGGAGGCCCTCGACGTGGGCGATGCCGTCGGCGGCGTCGATGACGTAGCCGACCTCGGTGGTGGAGGCCTTGCCCGGCTCGTACGACGAGACGAAGTCCTTCAGCGCGTCGCGGATCTCATCCGGGCTGATGGTGATATCTGCCATGGGAATTCCTATTCGTTGGGTCCGTGCGAGCCGAAGAGGTCGTCGGGGCCTGACCTGGATGGTGCGGGGGTCGAGGGCAGTGCCCTCTGAGGATACGTGCGCCCGTCAGGACGCGAGCTGGAGCTTCAGGTCGGACAGCCGTGCGGAGACGGTTCCGTCGATGACCTCGTCGCCGACGTGCAGGCGCATCCCGCCCAGGAGGGAGGGATCGACCACGACGTTGACGGAGACCGGTCGGCTGTACTGGCGCGTGAGCGCCGAGCGGAGCCGGTCGAGCTGCTCGGGAGCGATCGGTGCGGCGACCGAGACCGTGGCGAGGATGAACCCGCCCTGGTCGGCGACCACGCCGGCTGCGAAGCGGACGAGCTCCGGGATGCGTCGACCGCGCGGGTACGCGATCAGCTGTCGGAGGATCGCCAGCGTCTCGGCCGCGGCCTTGCCCTCGAGGAGGCGCTGCACGAGCGCGACCTTCGAGTCGGCGGCGGCGAGCTTGCTGCCGAGCGCGAGCTCGAGCTGGGCGTCGGAGGCGACGACCTCGCCGAAGGAGTGGAGCTCCTTCTCGAGGTTGACGCCCTCCGGAGCGGAGGACGCGATCGCGCGGACCCCGACCTCCTCGACCCCGGCGACCATGTCGCTCGGGCTCGACCAGCGGTGGCCGACGATCACGGTGAGCAGGCGCTTGGCCGGCTCGCCGAAGGGACCGAACACGCGGGCGACGAGAGCCTGCTTGCTGCTCGAGTCGGCGCTCGGGTCGGCGAGGGCCGCGCGCAGCTGCGCCTGGCCGTCGATGACCCGTGCGGCCTCGAAGAGCTGCTGGGCCGTGTCGAGGGACGCCTGACCGGCGAGGGCGGAGAGCTCCGCCTTCGCCGATGCGAGTGCCTGCCTGGACGCGCTGCCCATCAGTTGTTCGCCTTCTCCGAGGCCTCGAGGTCGGCGAGGAAGCGGTCCACGATCGCGGACGCCTTCGCGTCGTCGTTGAGGCTCTCGCCGATCACGCCGGAGGCGAGGTCGATGGCGAGGGTTCCGACTTCGGAGCGGAGCGAGACCACGGCGGCCTGACGGTCCGCCTCGATCTGGGCGTGCGCGTTGTGGAGGATGCGCTCGGCCTCGACCTGCGCCTGCTCCTTCTTCGCCGCCACGATCGCGTTGCCGTCGGCGTTCGCCTTCTCGCGGATCACTCCGGCCTCGGCGCGGGCCTCGGCCAGCTGGGCGGTGTACTTCTCGAGGGCGGCCTCGGCCTGTCGCTGGGCCTCGTCGGCCTTCGCGATGTTCCCCTCGATCGCGGCGGAGCGCGCGTCGAGCATCTTCTGCAGGCGCGGCAGGACCAGCCTCCAGAAGAAGAACAGCAGGATGAGGAAGATCACCCCCGACCAGAAGAAGTCGTAGAACTCCGGGATCAGAATGACCGCGGGGACGTCACCTTCTTCCGCAGCGATGTTCACAGCGGTGCTGAACACGACTACGCCGCGAAGATGAAGTAGGTGGCGAGGCCGATGAGCGCGAGCACCTCGGTGAACGCGATGCCGAGGAACATCGTGGTCTGGAGGCGGCCGGCCATCTCGGGCTGGCGCGCCATGGCCTCGACGGTCTTGCCCGCGACGATGCCGACACCGATGCCGGGGCCGATCGCTGCGAGGCCGTAACCGACCGTCGCGATGTTGCCGGTGAGTTCGGCGAGAACGGTGACTGAGTCCACGAGTGGGTCCTTTCAGTGGGGTGATCGTGAGAACGGGCGGGAGCCCGTGAGTAGTGGGGTCAGTGCTCCTCGGCGACGGCCAACTGGATGTAGACCGCAGCGAGGAGGGTGAAGATGTAGGCCTGCAGCACGGCGACGAGGAGCTCGAAGAGCGTGAACGCACCGCCGAAGGCGAAGGTCACGACGCCGAAGAGCTTGAAGCCCGGGTCGATCTGGGAGCTGAAGAGGAAGAACTGCGTGGCCGAGAAGCACAGCACCAGCAGGAGGTGGCCGACGATCATGTTCATCACGAGCCGCAGTGCGAGCGAGAGCGGACGGATGATGAACGTCTGCAGCAGCTCGATCGGCGTGAGGATGAAGTAGATCAGGAACGGCGCTCCGGGCGGGAACAGGGCGTTCTTGAAGAAGCCCATCCCCCGGTCCTTGATGCCCGCGTAGATGAACGTCACGTAGGCGACCAGGCCGAGGAAGAGCGGCATGCCCACCACGGAGGTCCCCGCGATGTTCAGGAACGGGACGATGCCGGTCAGGTTCATCGAGATGATCGCGAAGAAGATCGTCACGAGGATCGGGAGGAACCGGCGCGCGTCCTTCTCGCCGAGGATGTCCTTGGCGATGGTGACGCGGACGAAGTCGAACGCGAGCTCGACGACGTTCTGGAAGCGGCCGGGGACGAGGCGCAGCTTGCGCGTCCCGAGCCAGAAGAACAGCATCAGTGCGATGACCGCGATGAAGCGGACCAGCATGACGCGGTTGATCTCGAAAGGGGTTCCCTCGAAAAGGAAACCGGGCGGGAAGAACTCGGAGATCGACGGGGTGTGGAAGTCACTCTCACCGGTCGAGGACGAGACCAACAGGGTCACAGCGTTAGCAAACAGCGCTAGCTCCTGGAATTCGGGGCGTGGCACGTTGCAGCCGACCGAATCGAATCATTCGGACGCAACGCTCTCGCGACGACGAAAGGTGGGGTTTTCCGCTCGGACGGCGATCGTGCTCGACGACCGCCATCAACGATGAGACGATCTGAGGACACGTTCGCCTGCGGGATTCGTCCCTACTGTAGCAACAGAACGGCCTGAGAGCCGAATCGTGGTCCTCTCAGGAACCGTTCGGCTCGTCCTCATCGAGCGATGTCGCTGACGTTCGGCATGCGCGAGCGCGAGACGACGAGGACGTCGATCACCAGGGACCCCAGGACGGCGACGATGATCGTGACGAACATCGCGGTGCTGTTCAGCCACGGCTGATCGCGCAGGACCAGGGCGGCGATCACGAACAGCACGAACTTGGCGAGCCACGTGCCGAGGACGACGGCGAAGAACCCGCCGATGTCGAGGCGGTTGGCGACGAGGATGCTCGCGGCGGTGAGGAGCACCATCACGCCGCCGACGATCGCGCCGAGGAGGGCTCCGATCGCGCCCTCTCCCCCGGCGGCGATCCCGCCGACGACGGTGCCGAGAACGGCCAGGGCGAGCACGAAGAGGCCGCCCACGACCAGCGCGCGGCGCAGGACTGGGACGGACGCGGGCTGCGGACGGGGGGTGGCCGGGGAGGCTCCGGTCATGATGCTTCCTTCCGCGCCGTGGTCGGCGCTGTCGTGTCCCGGTCGATCGGGAGTCCGGCCGGCGGACGGAGCAGCTCCGTCGAGGACGCGCGGTCGAGGGGGTCGAGGACGGGTGAGGCCTCCGCGGACTGCGCCGCCGCCTCGAGCCGCTTGCGGCGGCTGAGCGGGGCGAGCGTGACGACGGTGCAGACCAGCAGACCGACTCCGAGGAAGACGAGCGGGACCCACAGCACGTCGACCACGAACATCAGCAGGCAGCTGACGGCGACGACGGCGGTCCACGCGTAGAAGATCAGCACGGCGTGCAGGTGGGAGTGCCCCATGTCGAGCAGGCGGTGGTGCAGGTGCTTCCGGTCGGCGCTGAACGGCGACTTTCCCGCGCGCAGGCGCCTGATCACAGCGAGGCCGAAGTCCATCAGCGGCACCACGAGGATCGCGAACGGCAGGATGATCGGGATGAACGCGGGCAGGAGCTCCTTCGCCGCGAGCTGGGCCGGGTCGATCTGGCCGGTGACCGCGATCGCGGAGGTGGCCATCAGCATCCCGATCAGCAGTGCGCCGCTGTCGCCCATGAACATCCGCGCCGGACGCCAGTTGATGGGGAGGAATCCGGCGCAGGCGCCGACGAGCAGGACCGCGATGAGCGAGGCCAGGTTGAAGTAGTCGGTGGGCGAGGTCTGCTGCACCAGCAGGTAGCTGTAGAGGAAGAAGACCCCGTTGGCGATCAGGGCGACGCCCGCCACGAGGCCGTCGAGGCCGTCGATGAAGTTGAGAGCGTTGGTGACCAGGACGATCGCGAGCACGGTGATGATCAGCGACATCCACGGCGAGCCGACGGTCAGGCCGCCGATCGGCAGGGAGACGATCTGCACGCCCTTCCAGGCGATCAGGCCGGCGGCGATCAGCTGACCGGCCAGCTTCGTGGTCCAGTCCAGGTCCCAGATGTCGTCGGCGACGCCGATGAGGACGATGAGCAGGCTCGCGCCGAGGATCGCGAGGATCGGCTCGGGATTGGCGAACACCAGCCGGAAGTAGGGCAGCTGGGAGGCGATGCCGAAGCCGACGAGGATCCCGAGGAACATCGCGATGCCGCCCAGGCGGGGGGTCGGCCGCGTGTGCATGTCCCTGACGCGGATCTTCGGGTAGAGCCGGTACTTCAGGCTCAGCTTCCAGATGACCCACGACAGCGCTCCGGTCACGAGCGCGACCGCGAGCGAGACGAGGGCGAAGGTGATCACCGGTTACTCACCCGGAGCGGAGTCGGTGCGGGCGGCGCCGGTGCCGGTCGTCGGCGCGTTCGTGCTCGACGAGCCAGGGTCCGTCGCATCGGCGGAATCGACGGGCGCAGAATCGCCGGGAGCGGAGTCGTCCTGCAGGCGGGCGCCGGAGGCCCAGTCGGGGCGCGCTGTCGGGGTCCGCTCGAAGGCGTACGGATCGCTGCCGGTCGCGGTCCCGTCGGGCTCCTGCTGGTCCTCGGCCTGCGCCGCGCCGGCCGTCGAGGCGTCGCGCTCCGACGTCTCGGCACGGGGCGCGTCCGGATCCGGCAGCAGGTCGCCGACGACCTCGCGGATCCGCTCGGCCGACACGACGCCCTGGCGCAGGATGCGCAGGGTGCCGCCCTCGAAGCTCAGCGCTGTGGCGTCGACGATCGTCGAGGACTCGCTGGCGCCCGCGGGGCGGTCGCTGTAGCGCGATCCGGCGGCGCCGGCGTCGAGATAGACGTCGACGGAGTCGCCGAGCTGGTCGAACGCCTCCTGTGCGGTCGTGGCCGAGGGCCGCCCCGTGCGATTGGCGGAGGAGACCGCCAGCGGGCCGGTCTCGGCGAGGAGCTCGATCGTCACCGGGTTGTCCGGCATGCGCAGCGCCACGGTCCCGCGCGTCTCGCCCAGGTCCCAGACCAGTGAGGGCTGGGCGTGCAGGACGATGGTGAGCCCGCCGGGCCAGAACTCGCGCGCGAGGTCGCGCACCGCCTCCGGCACGTTCTCGGCGAGGGCGTCGAGGGCGGCCACGTCCCCGATCAGGACGGGCGGCGGCGACTGCCTCGTCCGTCCCTTCGCGTCGAGCAGGCGCTGGACCGCGGCGGCGTCGAACGCGTTGGCCGCGACGCCGTAGACGGTGTCGGTGGGGATCACCACGAGCTCGCCGCGGCCGATGGCCGTCCGCGCGAGACGGGTGCCGGTCAGGAGGTCCGTGTCGACGGAGCAGTCGTAGATGCGTGCCATAACGGGTCGATGATACCGGCGCGGTCCGTGTCCGGACCGGCTGCGGCGCGGCGGTCGCGTCAGCGCCGCCCGAGGCCGGGGCTCGGCGGCCGTCGCAGCGGCGCCCGACCCGCGCCGGCCGAGGCCGCCGGAGCGCTTCCGTGAGGCACTCGGCCTGGCGTGGCGGGCGCCTCCGCCGACAGGACGCCCAAGAGCGCCACGGAGACGGCGAGCGTCGCGAGCGAGTGCTGATCGCCGAACCAGGCGGTGTTGTCGGCCATCCCGTGCAGGAACGTCCAGAGGACGGCGACGGCGAGCGCCCCGACGGCGACGGCCTCGTTCCGGGCGACCCGGAGGAGCAGGCGCACGACGGCGACGGTGGCGAGGAGGAGGAACGCGAGGACGGGGAGCGCGATCAGGAGCCCGCCGTTGGTCCACGCGGTGACGAGGAGGTTGTGAGGCGGGCGCGGCTCGCTGTGCTGGGTGAACTGCGACCCGCGCGCCAGCCACAGCTCCTGCCATCCGCCGTACCCCAGCCCCAGCAGCCAGTTGTCGGGGAACGCACTCGCAGCCAGGCGCAGGAAGTCGCCGCGGGCCCCGAGCGTGAGCAGGCCCGCCTCCGCCAGCTGAGGGAAGGACACAGCGACGGCGTACACGGCCGTGATCCCGGAGGGGATGGTGATCATCCAAGCGACCGGACCCAGGCTGCGTCCCTTGAGTCCGCGGATCGCGGCGACCAGCAGGGGCAGGACGATCGCGAGGACGATCGCGGTCTTGGACAGCGTGAAGAGGGCGCCGACCAGCCCGGCGACGGCGACGAGCAGGAGGAGCCTCCCCCGCTGCCGTCTCCAGACGGCGAAGGCCAGCGCGCCGGTCGTGGCCATGTACATCGAGGCGATGTTGCCGTTGAGGAAGAACCCTCCCGACTTCTCCTGCAGGACGTTGTTGAAGGACGTCGTGAAGATGTCCCGCACGTAGATGTCGGAGAACAGCACCGCGTCCGGCCACCGGAGGTAGGCGGTCTCCTGCACGGGATCGAGCTGGAAGAGGATCGTGAGCGTCACCTGGAGGAGGAACACGGGCGCCGCCCAGTTGAGGGCGCGGCCGACGACACGCCAGGCGCCGTCGCCGAGCCCGCGGACGGCCAGGTACGGAGTGAGGAAGGAGACGACGGAGACCACGTCGCGCAGCGCGGCCGCGCGTGCTCCGGAGTAGGTGAGCGCGAAGAGGGTGCCGGCGATCACGAGGAGGACCACGACCACGAACCGGTCGATCCGCCCGCCGCGCAGCCGCGCCACGGAGTACGGGAGGAAGAGCAGGCTCCAGGCGACCGGAGCGGTGACGGGGCCCAGGGTGTAGAGCTGCACGACGCTCAGCGCCAGGAGCACCGCGAGGAAGACGAGGACGATCCGCTCGTGCCGCCGCTGAGCGGGATCCGCCGGCACGCGCGACGGCCGCCCGCGGGTCTCCGGAGCGTCGGTGACGCGGGTCGCGGCGATGACGGAGGGACGAGAGGCGGTCGGGCGGCGGAGGAGGGCGTCGTCGGCGTGGCGGCCCATGTCAGAGCCGTTCCGCGGAGGTGCCGGTGGCGGCCTCCGTCTGGCGGAGCGGAGGAGCGGCGCGCCGATTCCGGGACGACGGGCCGACCTCTCGCGGCGGGAGGGTCGTCCGCGGGCGCCGGTCCGGAGCGGGAGGCGGATCGAGCAGCACGGGAGAGGCGGTGGCGTCGGCGGACGCGGGCGGGAGAGGGGATGCAGGTGGCATGTCGCGCCGACACTAATCGCGCGGCACGAGCCTCGACGGGCTTGGCGCGGAACGTCGATCCGCGTGCGCGCGGCGGCCCCGCGCCTCAGCCACGGGGGTCTGCCAGCAACTCGTCCGCGCGGCGGGCGATGCCCGGCCAGCCGAAGTCCGCCGCTCGGCGCCGCGACGCCGCAGCGACCTCCGCGCGTCGCCGGGGATCGCGCAGCGAGGCGATGAGGGCGGGGAGCTCCGCGAGGACGGCGTCCGCGACCTCCTCCTCCGTGCCCGGCGGGACGAGGACGGATCCGTCGACCACTCCGTCGGAGGTGCGCAGGATCTCGGGGAGGCCTCCGCGCTCGACCGTCACGACGGGGATCCCCCGCGAGAGCGCCTCCACCACCACCATCCCGAACGGCTCGTCCCAGCGGCAGGGGTAGAGCAGGAGCGCCGAGGAGCCGAACAGCTCCAGCAGGTCCTCGTGCCGGAGGAACGGGAGCCGGCGCACGGCGCCGGGCAGGGTGGCGACCGCCTCGTCGAGCGCTCGGACGTACGGGGTGGGCGTCGCATCGTCCCCGAGGCCCGATGCGCCGGCGATGACCAGTCGCAGATCGGCGCCGTGCTCGGTCCGCATCCGCCTCACGATCTCGACGGCCTCGCGGGCTCCCTTCTCGGCCACCAGTCGCCCGGCGAAGACCGCCTCCGCAGTCCCGCCGAGCGGCGCCGGCGGGACCTCGGGCGGAGGGACGACCCCGTTGTACAGGACGGCTGTGGTGATCAGGCCGTACCGGTCGACCGCTCGGGCGCGCAGGAACTCGCTGCAGAAGATCCACTCGTCGACCGCGTCGAGGTAGCGCCGGGCCGCGGCGGGATCGGGCGGCAGGTGATCGAGCAGGTCGTTGTGCAGGTGCGCGACGATCCGCCCCCGGTAGCCCAGGTGGCGCAGGCGCACGGCGTAGCGGGGGCGGTTGTGGATCCAGACCGTCGGGACACGGCGCAGCGACGGAGCGAGCACCAGCAGCCAGAAGCGCCCGCCGAAGGACAGCCGGCGCAGCTCGGCGCCCGGGTCGCTGTCGCGCCGATGCGCCAGGAGGAGTGCCGCGCGCCGCTGGACCGCGTAGATCCGCCGGTACAGACGATGGGGCCTGACGTCCACGCCCGGTGACGCCGACGACCACGGCGCGTGCACGGCGATCCGGAGCGAGGACCGGGACACCGTCTCGCGGACCCAGGTCGCCACGGCTCCCCCGCTGCCATCGAAGCGCTCCTCGGCGGCCAGCACCACGGCGACCTCGACCGGGGCGGCGGAGCCGGGCCGGAGCCGGGCGGGCAGTCGCGACAGGACGAGCGATCGCGCCTCGGCGATGTCGCGCCCCGGCGCCAGGAGGGCGGTCGCTCCCAGCACGAGGCCCGCGAGCGCCAGCTCCACCGGGAGCAGCCGCAGGGGCGCGCCCTCGGGGATCAGGCGGAGCAGGAGCAGCACGATCGCCATCGGTGCGGCGAGCAGCGGCCCCGCGGCGCACGCGCGCAGGAACGCGCCGAGGCGCACTCCGAGCACCACCCGCAGCACGGCGCAGGTGACGGCGAAGCCGAGAGCGCTCGAGAGCAGCAGCCCGCCGATCAAGCCGTCGAGTCCGAACAGCACTCCCCCGCCGACGATCATCGGGACCGTGATCGCGGTCTTCACGATGTTCACGACCAGCCCGAACCGCACCCGGTCCATCGCCATCAGGATGAAGCCGACCGGATTGCCGATCGCCCGCACCGCGCCCACCACCGTCAGTGCGCTCGTCATGCCCGCGATCCAGCCCCAGCCGGATCCGTAGAACAGTCGCACGATCTCCTCGGAGCGCAGCGCCACCAGCATCAGCGGCGGGATGCTCGCCATGCTGAGCACCGCGGTGACGCGGAGGTGGTTCCGCGCGACGCGCTCGCGGTCGTGCTGGATCGAGGAGAACACCGGGAACATCACCCGCGTCACGATCGGGTTGACCCTCGCGGGGAGGTTCACGGCGAGGTTGTATCCCAGGGTGTATCCGCCCAGCTGGGCCGGTCCGAGCAGGCGGCCGATCGCGAGCGAGCCGGCGTTCGAGCCCAGGTAGTTGACGATGCCGTCGAGGGTCTGGAACACGCCGAAGGAGAGGAAGCGGGCGGTCTCGCGGATCCGGAACCGGAATCGCAGTCGGAACCAGCGCCGAGCCTGCACGAGGGCGAGCACGGACCGCAGAGCCGCGGTCGCGACGAGCCCCCACGCGTAGGAGAGCGCCCCTGCTCCCGAGACCGCGAGGCAGACCGTCAAGGCGAAGCCGCCGACGAGAGCGATCGTCTCGGACACGGCGACCGCTCGGAACCGGATCCCCTTCTCGAGCACCGCTCTCGGCACCTGCCCGGCTGCGCTGCCCACGAACACGAGCGAGGCGACGGTGAGGACCGGCGCCGCGGCGGCGGACCCGAGCAGGGAGGCGATCGGTGCGGCACCCAGGAGGACGGCGACGGTGACCAGGAGCCCGACGGAGAGGTTGAGCCAGAAGACCGACGAGAGCTCGAAGCTGGTCGCCCGCCGGCGCTGGATGATCGCCTGGGCGACCCCCATGCCGAGGAAGATGTCGACGAACGCGTTGAGCAGGGCGACGATCGCGATGATCCCCATCTCGGAGGGGTCCAGCAGTCTCGCCAGGAGCGCGAACTGCCCGAGCTGCACGACGAGCGCGACGGCGAACGAGACCGCCGTCCAGGCGGTCGCGTCGACGGTGCTCCGGCGCAGGCTCACCTCTCCCGCCCGGCGGAGGCCGGACGGAGGCCCGGTCGCGGATCGTCGGCGCGGTGCTCGGCGCGGCTCATCCGCGATCTCCGTCCGTCGTCGTCGGCATCGATCGGCCGGCCGCCCGGTCGTAGAGGTCCTCGAGGTCGCGGATCCGCTCGGCGAGGTCGAACGAGGCGAGCACGCGCTCCCGCCCCTCCGCGCCCATCCGCTCCGCGCGGTCCGGGTCCCGGAGCAGGGCGGCGAGCGCCCCGGTGAGGCCGGGCACGTCCCCCTCCGGGACGAGCAGCCCGGTGACGCCGTCCTGGACCGCCTCCGGGACGCCGCCGTGGCGGTACGAGACGACAGGGACGCCTGCGAGCGCGGCCTCGAGGAAGACCATGCCGAAGCCCTCGGAGTCGCCCGTCGCCGCGGTGCGAGACGGTGCGCAGAAGACCGCGGCGCCGGCGAGGATGCGGGCGACCTCGGCGGGGGGCAGGGAGCCGGTGAAGGTCACCCGCAGGCTCAGCCTCGCCGCCTGCTCGACGAGCGCCTCCCGCAGGTGGCCGTCGCCGACGACGGTCAGGAGGACGTCGCGGATCGGTCCGGGGAGGGCGGCGACCGCCTCGAGCAGATCCGGGACGCCCTTCTTGTCGGTGAGGCGTCCGACGAAGACGATTCCCGCGCGCTCCGCAGCCGGTGCGGCCTCGGGGCGGGAGGTCGGGACGCCGATGTAGCCCACTCCGGTGCGCCGCGGGTCCGCCCCCAGGCGCAGGAGCCCGTCGGTGATGAAGTGGGAGACCCCGATCACCGCGTGCGCGGTGCGGAAGACGGCGCGGGCCTCGAGGGCGCGGTGAGCGCGGGCGAGAGGTCGGAGCAGGCGCGGAGCCCCGGTCGCGAGCGGCCAGCTGGTCACGTCGTAGCCGTGCCCCGTCACGACGAGCGGGAGGCGCCTCCTCCGTGCGTACCGGGCGATGGAGACGGCGTCGATGAGGAAGTGCGCATGGATGAGGGCGGGCCGGTGCTCATCGACGATCGCGTCGAGCCGTCGTGATACTCCGAACCACCGCAGGAGGAGGGACCGCCGCCCGCGAGGGGTGATCGGATCGTGCAGGACGATGTCCGTGCGGTCGTGGAGGACGCCCGAGCCGGTGCGCTCGAGGCCCACTCCGAGGGCGCGCCAGCGCTCGAGTCCGTGCATCTGATTGCGGACGAACGTCTCGGAGTCCTGCAGCCACGCGCGCTTCCAGACCAGGACCAGCGGCCTCTCGCCGGCGACGCCGCCCGCGTGCTCAGCGGACGGCACGGCGCACCCGGTAGCGGAGGGCCGCGACCACGCTCGGCAGCACCCGCACGGCGTCGCCCAGATAGCGCCGCCAGAGCCTGCCGGGCTCCCGGCTGAGCCGGTGCGCCCACTCGAGGCCGAGGCGCTGCACCACGAGCGGCGCCCGCGGGATCTCGCCGGCGAGGAAGTCCACGGCGGCGCCGACGCCGAGGCACACCGCTCCCGTGCCACCGACGGCGAGCAGGCGCTCGCGGACCTCCTCCTGCTTGGGGGAGCCGAGGCAGAGCGCGACGATGCGGACGTCGGCCGTGCGCAGAGTCGAGGAGAGGCGGGCGAGGTAGGCGTCGTCCGCGAGCTCGGCCGGCTCCGGCGAGACGACGACCGGAACCTGGAGCCCGGCGAAGCGCTGCTGCAGCTCGGCGGCTGCGCGATCGCCGACTCCGGGGCGTCCGCCGATGAGAGCGACCGGCGCACCCTCGAGCGCCGCGCGGCGGCAGACCTCGGTGAAGAGGTCGATGCCCGTCACGCGGCTCGCCGTGCGGTGGCCGTACGAGCGGGCCAGCCAGACCAGAGGCGCCCCGTCGAGCACCACGAGGGACGCCCGGCCGTAGTACCGCCGGAACTCGCCGGAGTGCTTCCAGCGCACGAAGTGGTCGGTGTTCGGCGTGACAACCAGCTCGTCGCGGCCGCTCCGGGACAGCTCGAGCACGGCCTCCGCCGCCTCGTCGAGCGTGGTGATGCTGGCCGGCATCCGCTCGATGCGGCCGGTGATGTAGGAGGTCATGCCGGTGCTCCTCGGGGGTCGGTGCGGGAGGGAGGGAACGGAGCGGAGGTGCGGAAGGGGCCGGTCGCGGCGGCGTGCACGGGGACGGTCACGTCGTCCATCGGGTGCTCCTCCGATCGGAGAGCCGGCGGCGGGTGTCGTGCACGGCGTAGAGGATCCGGCTGAGCGCCGTGAAGGCGGCGGGGACGTGCTTGAGCACCAGCCCCAGGACGAGCAGCCGCGGCGTCCGCGCGGAGCGGAGCACACGGACGTGCCGCAACGCCTCCGATCCGAGTCGGACTCCGGTCTCGACGAGCACTGGGTCGGAGTTCTGGCGGATCGGGGTGAGCGCGACGGGGACGGCGTAGAACCAGGTCGTGAACCAGTCCGACAGCGGGCGCGGCACCTCCTCGAACGTACGGGCGAGCGCCGAGCGCATCTCCTCGGCGCAGACCAGGAGGTTCCGGAGGTCCGGGTCGCGCCGACGGGTGATCGAGGACGCCGTGTGGACGTAGGAATAGAGGATCTCCGGCACGAAGAGCACCCGTTCCGACGCCTGGACCGCCCGCAGCACACCGACGAAGTCGGACTGGGAGCTCAAGCGCGGGAAGAGCTCCTCCTGCAGGACGGTGCGGCGGAAGAGCTTGTTCCAGAGGAAGCCGTGCAGGCGCCCGGACGCCATCCGCTCGAGAGCGAGTTCGGACGAGACCAGTTCGCGCCGGTCGAGCCCGTCGATCACGCGTCCGGAGGTCGACTGCCGGGTGCGGTAGAGCGCCCGGCAGGCGACGACGTCGGCTGCCGTCCGCTCGGCCTCGGCGGTGAGGGTCCGGAGGATCTCCGTGTCCCATTCGTCGTCGACGTCCACGAACCAGACGAACTCGGAGTCGATGCCGTCGAGGGCGCGGTTCCGGGCGGCAGCGACGCCGCCGTTCTGCTCGAGGAGCAGGACCCGGGCGTCCTCGCGTCCCTCGGCCCACTTCTCGAGCACCTCCGCCGTGCCGTCCGAGGACGCGTCGTCGACGAGGACGACCCGCATCCCCGGTCCGAGAGTGAGTGCGAGCCGCGCGAGGAAGCCGTCGAGCCGGGCGATCGCGTTGTAGCAGGGAGCCACGACGGTCACCGAGTGCACGCCCCCGCTCACCGTCGGCCCCCGAGCTCGCGGTAGGCGGCGACGACGGGTCCGAAGACGGCGTCGGGCGAGGCGGCCTCGTCCACCCACGCCTTCGCGCGGTCGGCCTGCATCAGGAGCCCCTCGGGTCGCTCCAGAGCGGCGGCGACGAGCTCGGCGATCCGCTCCCCGTCGGCGTCGGCGGGGAGCAGGAGGCCCCGACCGTCGGCGAGCAACTCGCCCACACCGCCGACGTCGGTCGCCACGACCGGGCGACGGCGGGCCATCGCCTCCAGCATCACGAGCGGAGTCCCCTCCCACCGCGAGGTCGACAGGAGGAGGTGCGCCGCGTCCAGCGCTCCGGTCACGTCCGCCGACGGACCGGCGAAGTCGACCACTCCGGCCCCCCGGGCTCGCTCGCGCAGCACCGGCAGCATCGGACCGTCGCCGAGCCAGGTGCCGGTGACGGGCCGGACCCGGGCGAGGGCCTCGACTGCCGCGAGGAAGCGGATCGGGTCCTTCTGCTCCGCGAGCCGCCCGATGCCGAGGACGCGGACGACCGGCTCGGCGAGTTCCGGCGCGAGCGCGGGCTCCGCGGTGACGTTCGCCGGGGCGTTGCCGGTGACCACGACGCGCTCCTGCGGGCGGCCGTAGCCCTCGACGACCATCCGCCCCACGGAGGCGGAGACGGCGAACACCCGCCGGGAGCGGAAGGAGAGCGCTCGACGGTCGATCCCGGGCAGCTCGGTGTGCGCGTGCTCGACCACGGGGACACCGAGCGCGGCGCCGACGAGGAGGGCCAGCAGAGCCTCGCGGCGCTGGTGGGCGTGCAGGACGTGCGGGCGGAACCGGCGGACGGCGAGTGCGATCTCGCGCAGATCGGCCGCGAAGCCCTGTCCGGGTCTCGGCACCACGAAGACGGGCGACTCCTGCGCGGCGCGGTCGCTGAGCGGCCCGGGACGCCCCCAGTAGGCGGTCTCGCAGCCGTGCTCGCGGCTCCACGCACCCAGGGAGAGGGCCACACGCTGCGCGCCCCCGTCCTCGAAGGAGTCGAGGACGTGCAGGATCCGCAGGGATCGGGAACGGGCGGCCCTCATGAGAGTGCCCCGTCGGGAACCGCGCCCGGGAAGCGGACGTCGAGTTCGGCCAGGACGGCGTCGACGTCGCGGCCCATCGTCCCGGGGTCGACGTCGTAGTGATCGGCGAGGAGGTCGACGACCTCGTCCCGGGGCCGGCGCTGCCGGATCGCGGCCTCGAAGACCGAGGCGGCGCTCAGCGAGAGCACGATCGGGGGCACCGACGGGCGGGACAGGTCGAGCACGTAGACCTGACGGTCCGTGCGCTCGACGGCGAAGCGCTGCGCCGGCGGCGCGCTGCCACCCTGCGCCTCGGCGGAGGCCTCCACCGGATGCACGGCGCTCGCCGCGGGGTCGGACGAGGCCGGGAGGTCGCTCACCGGCGCCGTGGCCACCGCGATCGCCTCGAACGAGGACGCCGGGCCCTGCTCCTCGCTGCGGCCGCTCAGCGCCACCCGGGCGAAACCGGTGAGGGCGGAGGGGAGGCCTCGGAGCGCCCGCAGGGTCCGCTCCCCCCGGAGCCGGAGCCGACGCCGGACCGTCGTCGCCTCGGGATGGCTCGCCTCGAGATCCGCGCGGGTGGGGAAGGCGGCTCTCAGCAGCAGGCCTCCCTTCAGGCGCCAGGGAGCGGACGCCACGGCGTGCAGCCAGTTGAAGGTGTGCCGGTCGGAGCTGCGGCGCACGTCCCAGAGAGTCTGGGCGTGCCGGTAGCGCTCCTCGGGCGCGGAGGGGACTCCCCAGGAGGTGAGGAGCTCCGTCATCGGCGTCTGCGCGCCGAGCTCGACGGCCGCGTCGCGGATCGCCTCGCGCTCCTCGCTCGGAAGGCCGGCGCCGTGCGCCTTCAGAACCGCCAGCGCCGTGGTCGCCGAAGCGGAGCGCGCGCTGCGCAGCTGGTGCAGGGCGTGCAGCACGAGGTGGTGCGCGCGTCCGGGGATCCGCAGGGTCTCGTCGCTCAGCGGCAGATCCTCGGCGGCCGCCCAGAGGCGGTCGAAGACGATCCGCTCCTCCTCGAAGGCACCCGGGAAGGAGCGGTGGACGTCGACGTCGCACGGCCACGAGGGGTGGACGAGCGTGATCGAGTGGTCGACGAAGAGCGTCCAGCTGAGAGCCTCGGCGCGGCGGCGCCAGCCCATCGAGGCGAGCAGCCCGAGAGCCTCGTCGAAGCGCTCGGGGTCGACCCAGAGGTCGACGTCGGCCGACGTCATCGGCGCGCGGATCCCCTGGCGGTGCAGACCCTCGCCCTTCACCACGAGGCTGCGGACGCCGTGCGTCCGCAGGGTGTACTGCACCAGCACGGCGGCCAGGCGCAGGGCGACGGCGTTCGGCAGCATCGCGTCGGCGGAGGCGCCGACAGCCGGGACCGGTTCAGGCGACACGGACGCGTCCCTCCGCGAGGGCGAGGATCTCCTCGGCCGCGACGGACCACGGGCGCTCCCGCGCGAGCTCGGCGGCTCCCCGGGAGAGAGCCGTCCACTCGCGCCGGAGCCGATGGAGGGCGTCCTCGTACTCCTCGCGCGTCGCGTCGTCGGAGAGGACCACGCCCGCCCCCGCCGCGCAGAGATCGGCCAGGACGCTCGACTCGATCGCGAGGACCGGCAGCCCGCTCGCCAGCGCGTCGAGTCCGGCGGCCGCGCCGGTCGTCGACGGCGTCAGGTGGGCGTACACGTGGGAGTGGCGGAGCACCTCGACGACGCCGTCGCGGTCCTGCTCGCCGACGGAGCGCAGCCCCGACGCGAGGTCGTCGGCGATGCCGCCGCCGTCGTCGATCACGGTGACGTACTCGGTGCCGTCCAGCCGGGCGAGGAGATCGAGCCGCTCGGCGCCCCGGTCGAGACCGGAGGCTCCCACGGCGGCGAAGCGGAGGGGCCCGTCGGGGGCGGACGGTGTCGGGAACGACGCGTCCGGCAGGCCCAGGGGCACGACCGTTCCCGCGAGGGCGGACGCGAGCCGCTCCGTCGGGGTGACGACGACAGCACCGCGGCGCTCCTCCTCGAACCGGAGGCGCGGGAGCGCCGGGAGGTCGTCGGCCAGGAGGACGGTCGTCGGAGCGAGCCCGGCGAGCTCCACGGCCGTCCCCGGGAGAGCCACCACGAGGTCGGGCCGCTCCGCGGCGAGCAGTCGGCGGGCCCTGCGCGTGACGACGGCGAGCCCGACGGACCCGGCGCCCCTCCGGCCGGCGGGCTCGAGGAAGCGGGCGAGCACGCTGGTGCGGAGCTCCGCCCCGCTGAACCCCTCCGGGTCACCGGTCACCACGACCACGCGGTGTCCCTGGCGGCGCCAGGCGCGCTCGAGCGGAGCCGCGTGCCAGGCATCAAGGGCGACGATCCCGATGGTCAGCACGGGCGGACTCCCCCCGTCAGGGGGAATCGGCGGCAGGGACCGGGAGACGTAAGGAGCGCGGAGTCCCGCTGGTCGATGACCTCGTGCACAGGGCGGTACCTCTCTCCGTCGCGGCAGGCGGAGCCGCGGACGTCGGAGAAGTTATCCCCGTGCCCGGCGGCCTCCGAGTGGGAGGCGCGATACGGACGCGGAGGCGGCGTGCGCGCCGCTCACGGAGTCGGATCGCGTCGGCAGCGGTCGCTCGACCGTCAGTCCCCGCCACGGGTTCCGCGCCCGCTGCACCGGCATGCGGAGGCACCGAGGCGCCGCCGATAGAGTCGGCTCCGTGACCCTCTCCCCGCAGATCTTCACGCTCCCCTCGGCGGTGCAGCGGACCCCCGCCGCCGCTCCTCACCCGGGGCTGCTCCGATGAGGGGCATCGTCCTCGCGGGTGGTTCGGGGTCGCGGTTGTGGCCGATCACCAAGGGCATCTCGAAGCAGCTGATGCCGATCTACGACAAGCCGATGATCTACTACCCGCTGTCGACGCTGATGATGGCCGGGATCGACGAGGTCCTCGTGATCACGACCCCCGAGTACAACGACCAGTTCCGCGCCCTGCTGGGCGACGGGTCGAGCCTGGGCATGCGGATCGAGTACGCCGTGCAGCCCTCCCCCGACGGGCTCGCGCAGGCGTTCCTGATCGGCGAGGAGTTCATCGGCGACGAGTCCGTCGCCCTGGTCCTGGGCGACAACATCTTCCACGGCACCGCCCTGGGCACCGCCCTCGCGGCAAACACCACGATCGAGGGCGCCGTCATCTTCGCCTACCAGGTCGCCGACCCGCGCGCCTACGGAGTCGTCGAGTTCGACGAGCACTTCCGAGCCGTCTCCATCGAGGAGAAGCCCGAGCAGCCGCGGAGCAACTACGCCGTTCCCGGCCTCTACTTCTACGACAACGACGTCGTGGCGATCGCGAAGACGATCACGCCCTCGGCCCGCGGCGAGCTCGAGATCTCGACGATCAACGAGCGCTACCTCGAGGCGGGGCGGCTGAACGTCCAGGTCCTCGACCGGGGAACGGCCTGGCTCGACACCGGGACCTTCGATTCCATGATCGAGGCGACCGAGTTCGTGCGCGTGATCGAGCAGAGGCAGGGGTTCAAGATCGGCTGCATCGAGGAGATCGCCTGGCGCAACTCCTGGATCGACGACACCCGCCTCGCCGAGCTCGCCGCACCGCTGGTCAAGAGCGGATACGGCGCCTACCTCCACCGCCTGCTCAGCCTCGAAGGCGTGAACGCGGGCCGCTGAGCCCGGCCTCCCCCGACCTTCCCGACCTCCAGGAGAACCCGTGCGGATCCTCGTCACCGGCGGTGCCGGCTTCATCGGCAGCAACTTCGTCCACCTCACCCTGCGCGAGCGTCCCGACGCGCGGATCACCGTGCTCGACAAGCTCACCTACGCGGGCAGCCGCGACTCCCTCGCCCCCGTCGCCGACCGAGTGCGGCTGGTCGAGGGCGACGTCGCCGACGCCGAGCTGGTGGACCGGCTGGTCGCCGACGCGGATCTGGTGGTTCATTTCGCCGCGGAGTCGCACAACGACAACTCCCTGCACGACCCGACGCCCTTCCTCGCGACGAACGTCATCGGCACCTTCGCGCTCCTGCAGGCGGTGCGCGCGCACGACGTGCGGTACCACCACATCTCGACGGACGAGGTGTACGGCGACCTCGAGCTCGAGGACCCCGCGCGCTTCACCGAGCACACCCCCTACAACCCCTCCAGCCCCTACTCCTCGACCAAAGCCGCCAGCGACCTCCTCGTGCGCGCCTGGGTGCGCTCCTTCGGCGTGCGCGCCACGATCTCCAACTGCTCCAACAACTACGGCCCCTACCAGCACGTCGAGAAGTTCATCCCCCGCCAGATCACCAACGCCATCGACGGCATCCGCCCCAAGCTCTACGGCACTGGCGCCAACGTCCGCGACTGGATCCACGTCGACGACCACAACACCGGCGTCTGGGCCATCATCGACCGCGGCGAGATCGGCGAGACCTACCTCATCGGCGCCGACGGCGAGAAGAGCAACCTCGACGTCGTCACCCGCATCCTCACCGCCTTCGGACAACCCGAGGACGCCTTCGACCACGTCACCGACCGCGCCGGACACGACCTCCGCTACGCCATCGACTCCACCCGCCTGCGCACCGAACTCGACTGGCGCCCCCGCTACACCGACTTCGACGCCGGACTCGCCGCCACCATCGACTGGTACCGCGCCAACGAGGACTGGTGGCGCCCCGCGAAGGCCGCCACCGAGGAGAAGTACTCCGCTCAGGAATGAGAGAGGAGAAGCACTCCCCACAGAAGCAGGAATGAGACGCGGAGAGGCAGAGCAACCGTCGGTGACTCATTCTCCTTCTCCAGCTACCCTCTCCGGGGGACGCTCCAGAGGCCGAAACAGGGCCTGACGGGGCCTCCTGTGATTTCGGCGAAACGTGACCTTGCTACGGTTACGCCCGTGCTCATCTCCTCTCCTCCGGCAGCCGCCGCCGGCGGGACCTGCTCCGCTCAGGAACCGCTCCGTGCCTCCGCCGCTCCTGTGTCGAGAGGGCTTCATCTGTGAGGGGCATCATCCTCGCGGGTGGTTCGGGGTCGCGGTTGTGGCCGATCACCAAGGGCATCTCGAAGCAGCTGATGCCGATCTACGACAAGCCGATGATCTACTACCCGCTGTCGACGCTGATGATGGCCGGGATCGACGAGGTCCTCGTGATCACGACCCCCGAGTACAACGACCAGTTCCGCGCACTGCTGGGCGACGGGTCGAGCCTGGGCATGCGGATCGAGTACGCCGTGCAGCCCTCCCCCGACGGGCTCGCGCAGGCGTTCCTGATCGGCGAGGAGTTCATCGGCGACGAGTCGGTCGCCCTGGTCCTGGGCGACAACATCTTCCACGGCACCGCCCTGGGCACCGCCCTCGCGGCGAACACCACGATCGAGGGCGCCGTCATCTTCGCCTACCAGGTCGCCGACCCGCGCGCCTACGGAGTCGTCGAGTTCGACGAGCACTTCCGAGCCGTCTCCATCGAGGAGAAGCCCTCTTCTCCGAAGAGCACCTTCGCTGTTCCCGGCCTCTACTTCTACGACAACTCCGTGATCGGGATAGCCAAGAGCATCAAGCCGTCCGCGCGCGGCGAACTGGAGATATCGACGGTCAACGAGCGGTATCTCGAGGCCGGTGCTCTCACTGTCCAGGTGCTCGATCGGGGAACGGCCTGGCTCGACACCGGGACCTTCGATTCCATGATCGAGGCGACGGAGTTCGTGCGCGTGATCGAGCAGAGGCAGGGATTCAAGATCGGCTGCATCGAGGAGATCGCCTGGCGCAACTCCTGGATCGACGACACCCGCCTCGCCGAGCTCGCCGCACCGCTGGTCAAGAGCGGATACGGCGCCTACCTCCAGCAGCTGCCCGCTCTCGCGCGGGGATCATCCTCCGTCTGAGCGCCCACCGGAGTCCGCCCGTGTCGTCGATCGCGACCCGGGCGTCCGACGCCTTTCGTCCCTTCCTCGAACCAGTAGGAGCACTCGTGCGGATCCTCGTCACCGGCGGTGCCGGCTTCATCGGCAGCAACTTCGTCCACCTCACCCTGCGCGAGCGCCCCGACGTCCGGATCACCGTGCTCGACAAGCTCACCTACGCCGGCGACCTCCGCTCGGTAGCGCCGGTGTCGGACCGGATCACCTTCGTCGAGGGCGACGTCGCCGACGCCCCGCTCGTCGACCGGCTGGTCCGGGAGTCGGATCTGGTGGTGCATTTCGCCGCGGAGTCGCACAACGACAACTCCCTGGAGGATCCGGCGCCGTTTCTGGCGACGAACATCCTCGGGACCGCCGCCCTGCTCGAGGCGGTGCGCCGGCACGACGTGCGGTACCACCACATCTCGACGGACGAGGTGTACGGCGACCTCGAGCTCGAGGACCTCGCGCGCTTCACCGAGCACACCCCCTACAACCCCTCCAGCCCCTACTCCTCGACCAAAGCCGCCAGCGACCTCCTCGTGCGCGCCTGGGTGCGCTCCTTCGGCGTGCGCGCCACGATCTCCAACTGCTCCAACAACTACGGCCCCTACCAGCACGTCGAGAAGTTCATCCCCCGCCAGATCACCAACGCCATCGACGGCATCCGCCCCAAGCTCTACGGCACCGGCGCCAACGTCCGCGACTGGATCCACGTCGACGACCACAACACCGGCGTCTGGGCCATCATCGACCGCGGCGAGATCGGCGAGACCTACCTCATCGGC
>NZ_PSVX01000017.1:0-57705 GCF_002932695.1 Rathayibacter sp. AY1D2
GCCAGAACCGCACCCGGGCGGCGCCTAGTCGTTGCCGAGGATGATGATGGCGGCGGTAGGGGGTAACGCGTCCTCGTGGTACCGCTCGATCTCCTCGATGGCGATCGGGTCGGCCTGCTGGAGGAACTGGGTGAGGCGGGTGACCTCCTCGGTCTCGCCGATGGAGTCGGCGGCGCGGCGGAGGGCGTAGAGGGAGAGCAGGAATCCGCGGTTGGGTCCGTGGCGCCAGGGGATGGGGCCCTGGCCGCGCCAGCCGGCTCCGCGGAGGAGATCGAGGCCGCGGTGGTAGCCGACGCGGGCGTAGGCGTAGGAGGGGAGGGCCGCGTCGATGCCCCAGACGCTGTCGGCGAGCAGTGCCCAGGCCAGCGGGGAGCGCGGGGGGCCGTGGTCGCGGCACGAGCGTGGTGCGGGTGCTGGAGGGTCGGGCCGTGCCTTCGGCGCGAGCCGCTTCGGGCCCTGGACGTGGGACGTGCGTTCGGCGCGAGGCCGGCCTCGGGTGGCGGGTGATCTAGGCGGCGCGAGAGGGCTGCGGCAGGATGGGGGGATGGACGGCGGGGCGGTGGAGCGGCTTCTCGAAGGGCTTCCGGGAGCGGAGGCGGGGTTCCCGTTCGGGGAGGGGATCCGGGTGTGGAAGGTCGCGGGGAAGGTCTTCGCGCTCGAGTCGGAGCGGTTCGGGCGGCCGGTCGTGAGCGTGAAGGCGCTGCCCGAGAACGTGGTGCACCTGGTCGCGGGGGTCGACGGGATCGAGCCCGGCTACCACCTGAACAAGAAGCACTGGGTCACCGTCGACGCCGGCGGGATCGTCGAGCCCGAGCTGGTGCTCGAGCTCATCGAGGAGTCGCACGCGATCGTGGTCGCGAACCTGCCGAAACGGCTCCGCCTCGCCCTCGACGGCACGGCGTCCGGATCGTTGAACGAGGACGTCTGACAGCGGCCGGGACGCGCAGGGCCCGGACGCGCAGACCCCCGAACCGGCCGAGCCCGGACGCGCTGTGCCCGCGGCCCGACGGAGGGCCGGACGCCTGACGGTGCCCGCCTGCGCAGCGCCTGGACGCGCGGGTGCACAGGACCCGCGAGGGGGCGCCGACGCCTGACGGCAGCTGGACGCGCACCGCCCTCGACGTCCAGCGCCCGAGGCCTGCGACGACCCCTGGATGCACGGAATCCCCCGCCGCAGCAGGGGATCCCGGAACGTCTCGCGCGCGGAGCGGCTACAGGCCGTAGGAGCGGAGGTACGCGGCGGTGTCGTGCCAGCCCTCGACGGCGAAGCACTCGACGCCCATCGCCTTGACGGGGTAGTCGTTGCCGTCCGGGTCGAGGCGGTCGCCGACGAAGATCATGTCGTCGAGGGGGATGCCCGTGAGCTCGGTGAGCTTGTTCATCCCGTACGCCTTGTCGATGCCCTTGCGGGTGATGTCGACCGACGTCGAGCCGCCGGAGCGGACCTCGAGGTCGGGGAGCACGGCCTGCACGGCCTCACGGAGGGTGTTCTTCTTCTCGCCGTCCGGGTCCCAGGCCTGCTTGACCTCGACGGGCGCGGACTGGCCGAGGGCCGAGAAGGTGATCTGCGAGTCGCGGTCCTCGAGGATCGGGCCCCAGGTCTCGGACTCCCAGTAGCCGAGCTCCTTCGCCTTCTCCTCGACGGCGGCGAGCGCGCGCGACTTCTCGTCCTCGGTGAGGTTCTCGGCGTAGATCTGCGCCCAGTCGCCGTTCTCGTACCGGTAGTACTGCGTGCCGCAGGTGGGCATGAGGTGCAGCTTCGCGAGCACCTCGGGGTCGGCGCCCTCGAGGCGGTCGAGCACCTGCATCCGGAACTGGCCGATCTGGCCGCCCGAGATGATGCACACCTCGGTGGCCTGGAGCAGCTTCACGAAGAGGTCGGCCATCGCCGGGTCGACGGGGGACTTCGAGGCGGCGAGGGTGTCGTCGAGGTCGAAGGCCATCAGGCGGGGCAGGGTGCTCATGGAACTCGTTTCACGGTCTGCGGACGGGGCGGTAACGAGGATACGGGGCGCCGCCGGAACGCGCTCGCGGTCGGCGCGAGCGGGCTCCGAGCGCAGACTGGGGGCATGACCGCCGCCACAGCGCCCGACGGAGGACGCCGCTCCCTCCCGCGCACTCTCGCCCGCATCCTCCTGGGCCTGCTGCTCGTCACGGCCGGCACGGCGCACCTGACGGTCGCGCGTCAGGCCTTCCAGGCGCAGGTCCCGCCGTGGCTGCCGGCCGACCCGGACCTGGTGGTCGTCGCGTCGGGCGTCGTCGAGATCGCGCTCGGGCTGGCGCTCGTCGTGCTCGTGCGGTGGCGCGTGATCGTGGGAGTCGTGGTGGCCGCGTTCTTCGTCGCGGTCTTCCCTGGGAACATCTCGCAGCTGGTGACGCGGACGCCGGCGTTCGGCCTCGAGACGGACGCGGCGCGCGCGGTGCGGCTCGTCTTCCAGCCCCTGCTGGTGGTCTGGGCGCTCTGGTCGACCGGGGCGTTCTCAGCCTGGCGGGCCCGCCGGTCGCGACGCCGCGGGGACTGAGCCGCCGGTCCGCGGCCCGATCGTCCCGCGATCCTCCGGAACGGCGAACGGCGGCCGGCGGGAGACCCCGCCGACCGCCGCCCGTGCCCTGCTCGGCTAGGCCGCGAGGCGGCGTCGCGCGACGACCAGCGCGAGACCCGACAGCAGCAGCACGAGGGCTCCGCCGATCAGGCCGGCCGCGTCGGCGCCGGTGTTCGCGAGCGAGCCCGGGCCGGAGCCTCCCGCGACGGGGGCCGCCGTGGTGGTGGGGTGCGGCGACGGAGCGGTGGTGGGCTGCTCCGTCGGGGTGCCGGGCTCGGTCGGCGCCGGGGTGACCGGGACCTCGGCGGCGGGCTCCGTCGTCAGCGACCAGTTGGGGTCGTAGAAGTCGGCCTGGTCGATCACACCGCGGGCGGTCGACCAGTCGATGAGGAGCTGGCGGATCTCGAGGCGCTCGTCGTAGACGAGCGGTGCCTGCGCGACGGCCGGGTAGGCGCCTCCGCCGCTCTGGCGGTAGTTGTTGACCGCCATCACGAAGCGCTCGTCGTCGGCGACGGGTGTGCCGTCGGCGTGGGCGAGACCGCGGATCCGCGAGCCGGCGGGCTGGGACACGTCGATCACGTAGTCCAGGCCCGAGATCGCGTCGTAGTTGTAGTCCGGGATGCCGTCGGCTCGGTCCTCGGTCGTCGCGTTGGTGCCGGTCTCGGGGTCGAACACGGCGCCCTCGGCGGTCTGCACGAAGTAGCGGGCCGAGAACTCGAGGTAGTCGCGCACCTCGGCTCCGGTCAGCTCCACTCCGCGGAGGGTGTTCTCGTAGATGTACAGGCCCGCGATGTCGCGGATGCTGACCTGCCCCTTCGGGAAGACGGCGGTGCGCGAGAACGGCGACGCCTGCGAGATCACCGGCAGGTCGGCCCACTCGGTGCCCTCGAGAGCCGTCTCGACGGTCTCGGCCTGGACGGTGTTGATGAAGTCGATGATCGGGGTGTCCTCGTAGCGCGAGGTCGCGGCCGAGAGCTCCTCGACCGAGTCGGCGACGGGGGTGTTCACGTACTCGATCGTGGCGGCGTGCTGCTCCGCGAGGGCGTCGACCAGTGCGGGCGACTCCTCGGCGATGTCCTTCGCGTAGACGGGCTGCGTGACGGGCGCGTTCCCGGCCGACCAGTCGACCTCGAGGCCGCCCGCGGCGTCCGGCACCAGGTTCAGCGTGACCTCGGTGAGGCCCTGCGCCCAGAACTCGGGCTGGGTGACCAGCACCTGCTCGCCGGCGACGTTGGTGAACAGCGTCTGCGGCAGGTCCTTGTGGCTGTGGCCGGCGACGACCACGTCGATGCCGGGGACCTGCGTCGCGATGTTGTTGACGACGTCCTCGTTGAGATCGGCGGCGTCGTACTCGGCGTCGGGCACCGTGCCCTGGCCGGTGTGCGCGAGGACGACGACCACGTCCGCCTGCTCCTGCACGATCGGGACCCACTGCTTCGCGGCGGCGACCATGTCCTGGAACTCGAGGACGCCGTCGACGTACTGCTTGTCCCAGACGCGGACGCCGGGGGTGACGAGGCCGAGGACGCCGACGGTGACCGTCTTCCCGTCGATCTCGCGCTCGATCAGCGTGTAGGGGTCGTGGTACGGCTTGCCGGTGGCGACGTCGACGACGTTCGCGCCCAGCAGCGGGGCGTTCAGGTCGCCCTCGTACGCGCTGAGCATGTCGAGCCCGTAGTTGTACTCGTGGTTGCCGACGACCTGCGCGTCGTAGCCGATGGTGTTGAACGCGGTGGCCATCGGGTGCGTCGTCTCGCCGGAGAGGACGCCCGCGGCGCCGTCGCCGAGGCCGTAGTAGTAGGTGAGCGGCGTGCCCTGGATCGCGTCGCCGTTGTCCATGACGAGCACGGACTCCTCGCCCTTCTCGGCGCGGAGGCGGTCGACCTCGGTCGCGACGCGGGTGAGGCCGAGCGCACCGTCGGCCGGGTACGGCGCGTTCGCGAAGTAGTCCCAGTCGTAGACGTGCCCGTGCGTGTCGGTCGTCGACACCAGGGTGAGCTCGACGCCGTCGTCGAGCGGGGCGGCCGAGGCGATCGGAGCGGCGGTGGCGGCTCCGAGTGCGACGACGGCGAGGAGGCTTGCGGCGCGGAGTCTGCGCATCGTGGTCCTGTTCGCGTGATGAGTGGAGTGTGAACGTCCTCGAATCTATGCGCCGCGTGTGAACTGCGCATGACGGGATCGAGAGCATTGCTCGGCGATGGATCCGCGGTGCCGGCCCGGAGCCGGGGGAGTCCGCGGTGCCGCCCCCGCACGCTGGAGCCGTCCTCCGGCCCCTCCGCTAGAATCGAGCGGCTGGTCGCGCGGAGGCGGCACGACTGCCGCGCCGCACCCGCCCACCCCCGCCCCTCCCGTCGAGAAGGACACGCCATGCCAGCAATCGTCATCACCGGCGCCCAGTGGGGCGACGAGGGCAAGGGACGCGCCACCGACCTCCTCGGCAGCCGCGTCGACTACGTCGTGAAGTTCAACGGTGGCAACAACGCCGGGCACACGGTCGTGGTGGGCGACGAGAAGTACGCCCTGCACCTGCTCCCCTCCGGCATCCTCACCCCGGGCGTCGTCCCGGTCATCGCGAACGGCGTCGTCGTCGACATCGAGGTGCTGTTCCACGAGCTCGAGGCGCTGAGCGCGCGCGGGGTCGACGTGTCGAAGCTGCTCGTCAGCGCCAACGCACACGTCATCACCAGCTACCACCGCACCCTCGACAAGGTGACGGAGCGCTTCCTCGGCAAGCGCCAGATCGGCACCACCGGCCGCGGCATCGGCCCGGCGTACGCCGACAAGATCAACCGCGTCGGCATCCGCATCCAGGACCTCTTCGACGAGAACATCCTCCGCCAGAAGGTCGAGGGCGCCCTCGACCAGAAGAACCACCTGCTGGTGAAGGTCTACAACCGCCGCGCGATCCTGGTCGAGCAGGTGCTGGAGGACCTGCTGCAGTACACCGAGCGCCTGCGCCCGATGGTCGCCGACACGTCGCTGATCCTCTCGCAGGCGCTCGACGCCGGCAGGACGGTGCTGTTCGAGGCCGGCCAGGCCACGATGCTCGACGTCGACCACGGCACCTACCCGTTCGTCACCTCCTCCAACGCGACCTCGGGAGGAGCGGCCACCGGCTCCGGAGTCGCACCGAACCGCATCGACCGCGTCATCGCGGTCATCAAGGCGTACACGACCCGCGTCGGCGCCGGCCCGTTCCCGACCGAGCTCTTCGACGAGTGGGGCGAGTACCTCCGCCGGCAGGGCTTCGAGTTCGGCACCACGACCGGCCGCCCGCGCCGCTGCGGCTGGTACGACGCCCCGATCGCCCGCTACTCGGCGCGGATCAACGGGGTCACCGACTTCGTCCTCACCAAGCTCGACGTGCTCTCGGGCCTCGAGACCATCCCCGTCTGCGTCGCCTACGACGTCGACGGCGTGCGCCACGACGAGGTCCCGGTCTCGCAGAGCGACTTCCACCATGCGAAGCCGATCTACGAGGAGTTCCCCGGCTGGCAGGAGGACATCTCCGGCTGCCGCGAGTTCTCGGACCTGCCGCAGACCGCGCAGGACTACGTGCGCGCGCTCGAGGCGATGAGCGGTGCCCGGTTCTCGGCGATCGGCGTCGGGCCGGAGCGCGAGCAGGTCGTCGTGCTGCACGACCTGCTCGACTAGAAGCGGCGAGGAGCCGGGCCGGGCAGCCCTCTCGGAGGCGGCCGTCGTGTTCACAGCGGAGGAAGAACATCGGTGACCTCGCGGAGTGACGCGGATCCCGGGCCCTCTCGACGAATCCTTCTTCCGGTGTGGACACGACCGCCGCCGAGCGCGCCGGATAATCGGCGCATGCAGATCTACGCCGACCTCCCGGCCGTCCGCGCGCGGCAGATCCTGGCCGACGCCCTCGCTCTCGGCGTGGCCGTCGTGGCGATCGCCGCGGGGATCGCGGTCGGCTCGCTGATCGCCGGCCTGGCCGAGATCGGCCGGCGGCTCGAGAGCGCCGGCAGCGGCTTCGGCTCGACCATGAGCGACGCCGGGACCACCCTCGGCGGCATCCCCCTGCTCGGCGACGCCGTGCGCGCGCCGTTCGACGAGGCGAGCGGGGCCGGCTCCGTGCTGGCCGCCGCCGGACGCGACCAGCAGCAGCTCGCGAGCGCCCTGGCCGTGGTCGCCGGGCTCGCCGTCGGGGGCCTCCCGCTCCTGCTCCTGGCCGTGCTCTGGCTCCGGCCCCGGCTCCGCTTCGCCCGCCGGACCGCCGAGCTGCGCGCCCTCGGCTCGACCGGCGGCGGAACCGAGCTGCTGGCCCTGCGCGCGCTCACCCAGGCGTCCCCCCGCGACATCCTCGCCGCGCACCCGGACGCCGCCGCGGGCTGGCGGACCGGCGACCCCGCCGTCACCGCCGCGCTGGCGGCCCTCGCCCTCCGCCGGGCGGGGCTCCGGCCCCGCTGACCCCGCAGGACCATCGCGGGTCCGCCGGAGGGATGACGCCGCGAGCCACTGCGGACGACGCCGGCGACACGGGTGCCTCCGTAGCGTCGAGGACATGCAGAACCAGACCTCCTCCGTCGTGGCGCGCGTCGAGGGCGTGCGCAAGCTCTACGGCAGCACGCCGCCCGTCGTCGCCCTCGACGACGTCACGCTCTCGATCGAGCGGGGCGAGTTCACCGCGGTGATGGGCCCCAGCGGATCCGGCAAGTCGACGCTCATGCACGTCCTCGCCGGCCTCGACACCGCCTCCTCCGGCCGCGTGTTCCTCGGGGACGCCGAGATCACCTCGATGAGCGACGCCGAGCTGACCGTGCTCCGCCGCCGCAGCGTCGGCTTCGTCTTCCAGGCCTTCAACCTCGTCCCCACGCTCGACGTGCGCGGAAACATCCGCCTCCCGTTCGAGCTCGACGGCCGCTCCGTGACCGGCGACGAGGAGCAGTGGATCGCCCGGCTGATCGAGTCCCTCGGGCTCCGCGAGCGCCTCACGCACCGGCCCCATGAGCTCTCGGGCGGGCAGCAGCAGCGCGTGGCGATCGCCCGCGCCCTCGCCACCCGGCCGCAGCTGATCTTCGCCGACGAGCCCACCGGCAACCTGGACTCGCGCACCGGCCGCGAGGTCCTCAGCCTGCTCCGGGCCTCCACCCGCGAGTACGGCCAGTCGATCGCCATGGTCACCCACGACCCGATCGCGGCGGCCTATGCCGACCGCATCGTCTTCCTCCGCGACGGGGCCGTCGTCGACGACCGCCGCGGGATGAGCGCCGAGGAGATCTCGCGCGCGATGCTCACGATGGAGGGCGCGGCGTGAGCGGCGTGCGCACGGGCTCGAGCCAGGGCGGGGGCGCCATCGTCACCGTCGCCGCACTCGCCGCGGCGTTCGGCGCCGTGCTGGTGCAGGTCATCGCCGACATGGTCGCGGCCTTCGCGGCAGCGGGGATCGACGGCATCGGCCAGGTCGCCCTCATGCTCGGGATGGTCGGCGTCGTCTTCTTCGGCATCGCGGTGTTCGTGGGCGGGATCGTCACGGCCAACGCGGTCTCGACCGTCATCGCCGGGCGCACCCGCGAGATCGCCCTGCTGCGCCTGCTCGGCGCCTCCGGCCGGTCGCTGCGCAGCGGGATCGTCCGCACGGGCCTCCTGCAGGGGCTCCTCGGAGCGGCGATCGGCCTGGTCGCCGGCGTCGCTCTCGTGGCGCTCGCCGCGGAGCTCGCCATCCGGAGCGGCACCCTGCCCCGCTTCGACTACCCGCTCGTCTCGCCCGGCCTCGTGCTGCCGCTGATCGCCGTGGTCGCCTCGACGGTCATCGCCTCGTGGTCCGGATCGCGCCGCGTGCTCGCGGTCGCGCCGTCGCAGGCCGCCGGATCGTCCGCCGAGCCCCGCTACGAGGAGCTGCGCGGCCGCACCGCCCGCAACGTCACGGCGATCGTCTTCGTCGTGGTCGGCGCGCTGCTGCTCGCCGGCGGCGTGGTGTTCGGGCTGGCCAACCCCGGCGGCGTCCTGCTCGGGCTGGTCGGAGGCATGGCGTCCTTCACCGGCGTGATCCTCGGGGCGCCCGTCCTGCTCCCTCCGCTCACGGCCCTCGTGGGCCGCGCCTTCGGCCGGGGCCCCGTCGCCCGCCTGGCGTCCGCCAACGCCGTCCGCAATCCGGCGCGCAGCGCCCGCGCCGTCATCGGACTGGTCATCGGAGTGTCGCTGGTCACGATGTTCGCGGTCGCCGCCGCCACCTTCGGCACGATCATGGAGCGCTCGGGTGAGACGAATCCCGAGGTGATCGCGGCGTTCGAGCAGTTCATCCAGGTGAGCACCGCGGTGATGAGCGTCCTGCTCGGCTTCTCGGTCGTTCTGGCCGCCGTCGGCATGGTCAACACGCTGTCGCTCAGCGTGCTGCAGCGCCGGCGCGAGCTGGGCCTGCTCCGCGCGCTCGGCTTCACCGGCTCGCAGGTGCGGTCGATGGTGGTGCTCGAGGCGGCGCAGATGATCATCGCTGCCGCGGTGCTCGGCATCGTGCTCGGGATCGTGTACGGCTGGTGCGGCGCGATCTCGGTGTTCGGCTCGCTGCCGGGCATCGGACTGATCCCGCCGACCGTCCCGGTGCCGATCCTGGTGGCCGTGCTCGTGGTCGGTGTCGTGATCACGGTCGTCTCGGCCGTGCTGCCCGCCCGCCGCGCCACGAAGGTGTCGCCGGTCGCCGCTCTCGCCGTGGCCTGAGAGCCGGCACCACGCCGAACCCGCGGCCTGAGGATCGGCGCCCTCACACCACCGAGAACCCCGCGGCGAGGGGCTCCCGCCCGCTCAGCGCGAGCAGGAGCTCCTCGCCGCGTCCGGCTCGAGCGGCCAGCCCACCGGTCAGCGCGATGCACGCCTCGACGGCCTCGGCGGGCAGCACGTGCGGGATCCCGGTGGCGCGCGAGAGGTCGAGCGTGTGCACGACCAGCTCGAGCAGCCGGGTCCGGAGGTACTCGTCCAGCTCGATCGCGTGGCCGCCCACGGCGACGAGGCGGCCGGGACGCTGGGCGGCGACCAGCTCGACCGCGCGGCCCGCCGCCTCCGCCAGCGCCTGAGCCGGCCTGTCGCCGAGCAGCAGCCCCGCCTCGACCCCGCGTCGCGCCACCGCCGCGGGGTCGGCGACGTTCCCGGCAAGCGCGGCGTAGTAGCCGAGCGCGTCCTCGATGGTCGGCTCGGGCGGCTCCGGAGCGAGGAGGTACGCCTCGACCGTCAGCACCGCTCGCGACGCATGGCCCGCGAGGCCGCGGACGTCCCAGACACCGAGCCCCGGCTGCTCCCACTGGTCCTCCCGCACCTGCGCGAGCAGGCCGATGAGGGCGGCGGCGGCGGACTCGAACAGCGCGGCGGTGCTCATGGAGCCATGCTGGCACGGTGCCCCACACTGATCGCATGAGCAGTCCCCGCCGCCCCGGTCCCGTCACGCTCGTCGGCCGCTCGATCGTCCTCGAGCCGCTCGCCGCCGAGCACGTCGAGCCGCTCGGGCGGGCGATCGGGCGTCCGGAGGTGTTCGCTAGCGGCTACGGAGGAGGACCCGCCGGTTTCCCCGGCACCCCGGAGGAGTTCCGCGCCTTCGTCGACCGCTACTACCCCTGGGGCACGGGCCTGCCGTTCGCTGTGCTGCAGGAGGGGCGCGTCGTCGGCACGACCTCGCTGGCCGACTTCGACGAGACGCGCGAGGCGGCCCACCTCGGCTGGACGGCCTACGCGCCCGAGACGTGGGGCACCGTCGTGAACCCGGAGGCGAAGCGGCTGGTGCTCGGGCTCGCCTTCGACAGCGGCTACGAGCGGGTGAAGCTCCAGGCGGATGCGGTGAACGCGCGCTCGCGGGCCGCGATCCTCCGCCTCGGCGCCGTGTTCGAGGGGGTGCTCCGCCACGACCAGCGGCGGGCCGACGGCTCGTGGCGCGACACGGCCGTCCACTCGATCCTCGCGGCCGAGTGGCCGGCCGTCCGCGACGCGCTCGACCGCCGGATCGACGCGGCGCTAGCGCTCCCTCCCTCGACCGCGCAACCGCTGACCGGGCGGCCGCCCGAGGAGTAGGAAGAAGGCATGGAACGCATCCACTACGCCGGCAGCTCCGTGCTGACGGGTACCGCCATCGCGCGGTCGCTGCTGGCCTACGCGGAGGCGCTGGCGCTCACCAAGGGGTCGATCACGGTCGACATCCCGATCCGCCAGGAGTCCGGCCGGCCCGGACGGGCGGCGCTGCTGATCGGACCGGCGAGCCAGCTGTTCTCGGAGTCCGAGGACGACGGAGCCGAGGAGCTCCTCGACGAGGAGCTCGTCGAGCGCTTCACCCGCGAGACGGCCCGCCTGGGCGTCTCGCACCCCGTGGCCGAGGAGGACGGCGGCGCCGGGCCCCTCTCCGCCGTCGACACCGAGATCCCGCACTTCCACGGCGAGGACGACTCCTGGTGAGCATCCGGGGCGCCGGTAGGATCGACACTCACGACTCCGCCCGATCCTTCGCGGACGGGCGACTTCCCGAACGGAGAACCGCCTGATGGGGCGACTGATCTACGACTCGACCCTCGAGGCCGACTTCGACGACCGTCTGCTGGCGCACCTGCAGATCGTGATCGGCTCGAAGCTCGCGCGCAACGAGTCCTTCTACTTCTCGTGGAAGGACTCGCAGGCGGTCGGCGACGGACGCACCTCGATCTGGCTGCACCCCGCCATCCCGTTGCGCTTCAAGTACCACGGCGGCCGTGCCCCGAACATCAACCCGGACTGGATCCGACAGCTGCTCGCCGACTCGCACACGGCGCACGGGCTGCGGATCAGCGAGGAGCCCCACGGGACCGCCCGTCAGAGCGAGGAGAGCATGCTGTGAAGCGCGTCGAGATCATCTACGGCGGAGCGCCGTTCAGCCTGAGCGAGACGTCGGCCGCGGAGGTGCGCGAGAGCATCGACCGCGCCCTGGACGGCTCCGCGTCGCGCTGGATCACGGTGAACCAGGGCGAGGGCGAGCCCCGCGAGACCTCGATCCTGATCACGCCGGGAGTGGCGTTCTCGGTCGCCGACGTCGCGCACTGAGGTCGACGCCGCGGTCACGGTGATCGCCGCCGCTCACGCCGCCGGCTCGGTCCGGGGCGCTCGCACCGCCGGCCCGCCTCGGAACGACTGCCGTCCTCAGCGCACCCGCCCCGCTCAGCCCGCCAGCACGCGCGGGAACTCCCCCGGGGATCTCGCTCGCGAGGTACCCGGCCGGGCCGATCCGTGCGGAGAGGCGCGTGTCAGCCTCCGTGTGCAGGAACGCGCCCCACGCGGCCGCGCCCATCGGATCGACGCCGCGCCCGCGCAGGCCCGCCGTCGCTCCGGCGAGCACGTCGCCGCTGCCCGCGGTGGCCAGCCCGGGGTGCTCGCCCTCGATCCGCACCGCGTCGCCGTCGGGCGAGGCGATCGTGTTGAACAGGCTCACCACCGCGCCGTAGCGCTCGGCGACAGCGAGGGCGGCCCGCTCGACGTCGTCGACCTCCTCGCCGAGGAGGCGGGACGCCTCCTCCGAGTTCGCGGTCAGCAGGAGCCGGCCCGCGAGCCTCCACGCGAGACGGCGCTGCCCGGGCAGGACCCCGAGCGGGAAGGCGTCGAGGTGCACGGCCGGCACGTCGTCGAGGAGCGGAGCGAGGGCACGGAGGGTCGCGGCGGTCGCGCGCGGGTCGTCCAGGCCGGGTCCGATCAGGGCGACGTCGGCGGAGGAGAGCTCGCGGGCCAGGACGTCGAGCCCGCGGCCCGAGACGGAGCCGGTGCGCGTCTCCGCGAGCGGGACCACTCCGCACTCCGGCAGCGCGACCGCGGTGGCCGACGCGACCGACTCGGCGACACAGAGCGTGATGCGCCCCGCGCCGGTCCGCAGCGCGGCGATCCCCGCGAGGATCGCGGCGCCGGGCGTCTTGCGGGCGCCGCCGACGACGACCACGTCGCCGCGGGAGTGCTTCGAGCCTCCGGGCTCCGGGAGGGGCCAGCGCTGCTCGAGCAGGGCGCGGGAGACGAGGTCACTCATGAGGGTCTCCTTCTCCGGCTGCGCGGTCGTCGTGCCGGGTGACGGGGGCGCCGGAGCGCTCGAGGTGGGACGTGCGGTTGAAGAGCTCGAGGCGCCACGCGTCGCCGTCGCGGACGAGACGGGTGACGGAGCCGTTGGCGACGGGCGTCGAAGCGCCGATGTCGAGCAGCTCGTGCTCGGAGAGGCCCTCGAGGACGTAGCGGAGGACGAGGACGACCGCGTCGTGGCAGAAGAGGATCGCCGGCCCGGGAGGCGCGGCGACGGCGAGGTGGTCGACGAAGGCGCGGACGCGGAGCGCGAGGTCCGTCCAGGCCTCGCCTCCCGGCGGCCGGTAGTAGAACTTGCCGAGCCACTCGCGCCGCGCCGCCTCCTCGGGCATCCGGGCCCGCACGCCGGCGGAGGTGAGGCGGTCGGTGACGCCGAGGTCGCGGTCGCGCAGGCGCTCGTCGGGGCGCAGCCGCAGGTCGATGCCGGCCTCGCCGAGGGCGAGGCGGGCGGTCGCGGAGGCGCGGCGGTAGGGCGACGTCCAGGCGGAGGCGGGCCGCGCCTCCTCGGATAGCCAGCGGCCGAGCGCGCGCGCCTGCTCCTCGCCGGCGGGGGAGAGCTCGACGTCGGGGTCGCGGCGGTCGACGGCGATCTCGTGCGCCCCCGAGGCCTCGGCGGCGCTCGCCGCGATGTTGGCGAGGCTCTCGCCGTGACGGACGAGGAGGAGCGCGGTCGGGCCGGTGGAGGAGGCGGGCATGGCTCCACGCTCCGCCTCGCGGGACGGAGGCGCCAGGGGGTTCCGCCGCGGCGACGCGGGTTGCTACGGAGGGGTTCCGCCGCCGTCAGGGCGCCTCTCCGTCGGCGCGCTCCTCCGCAGAGACCGCCGTGACGACCGCGGTGAGCGTCTCGGGGTCGCTCAGGATGCGGAAGTGCCCGCCGGTCTCGATCCGGACGTTGACCGCGCCCTCGAGCATGCTGCCCTCGGGGATGTGCGGATCGAAGAGGCCGAACACGGACGTGATCCGCGCGTTCGCTCCGGAGCGGCTCGACAGCAGCAGGGTCGTGGCGTCGCGCGGCGAGAAGGCGCGCAGGCTCCGGAGGACCAGGTAGGGCGCGTAGCGGGAGCCGCCGAACGGAGTCGCCACGGCGACCATCCGGTCGACCCGGCCGTCCGGGTCGAGCTCGGTCATCACGTACTTGCCGATCAGTCCGCCCTTGCTGTGGGCGACGATCACCACGTCGCGGAGCCCGTGCTCGGCGAGGTAGGCGGCCACGTCCTCGGCCGTCCGGGCGACCGGGCGGCCGTTGCGGCCGAGGCTCGTCAGCACGTGGAGAGGGTGCCCGCGCTCGTGCAGCGGATCGATGATCGGGCGGAGGAAGGACCAGGTCTCCCAGATCCCCGGCAGGACCACGACGGGCCGCCGGTCGCCGTCGAGGTAGTCGTCCGGGGCACGGCGCGAGAGGACGCCGCGCACCTGCCAGGCGACGGCGTAGGCGTAGTCGCGGATCCACCAGACGGCGTCGCGGACCAGGCGCCGGAGCCGGCTCATGCGGCCGGCTCCGACCGGAGGGGGAGCGGGGCGGCGGGCCTCTCGCCGAGCGCGGCGGCGAAGCGGAGGATCTCGCGGGCGAGCGCTCCGGGCTCGGTGCGGGGGACGACGTGGCGCGAGCCGGCGAACTCGACGAGCCGCCCCTCGCGCGCGTGGGCCGTGAGCCGCTCGCACCAGTCACGGGTGGCGATCGGATCGTCGCGGCCGCGGGCGACGAGGACCGGCACCTCCAGCCGGGCGACGCGCTCCTGGACCGGATGCCGCAGCATCTCGGGCAGCTGGCGCAGGTACCAGCGCAGGCCGCCGCGCAGGTAGTCGGCCAGCAGGATCGCGTCGACGCCCACCGGCTCGCCGAGGCAGTCCCGCAGCAGCGCGAGCCCCTGGCGGACCGCTCCGGGCCGCTGCGGATCCACCACCGGCCCGATGAGCACCGCGCCGTCGACGAGGCCGGGCGCGCGCAGCCCCAGCTCGACCGCCACCTGCGACCCCATCGAGTGCCCGACGACGACCGCGCGCGAGACGCCCAGTCCGCGGAGGACCTGCTCGACCTGCCGCGCGTGGTCCTCGAGGCCGACCCTCCGCCGCGGGCGCGCGTTCGCGCCGAAGCCGGCGAGGTCGACGCCGATCACCCGGCCGTGCCGCTTCAGGCGGGCGGCGAGCGGCGAGAAGGTGTGGTGCGACATCCCGATCCCGTGGATCAGGACGAACACCGCGCCCGCTCCGGCCGGACCGGTGTCGACCGTCCGCAGCGTGACGCCCTCGACCTCGTGTCGCACGGGGAGGACGCGGCGGGGCGGTGTCGGCAGCATCGTCCCAGGCTAGGGATCGGCGGCCGGCCGCGCGGGGGGATGCGCCCGCTCCCGCCGTGGTCTAGGCCGCGTCCGCCCTGGGGAGGAGCGTCCACCCCGCCGGCCGCCGGCGGTCCCCGCCGAGCGTCCCGTCGTCCCCGCTGTCAAGCGGCTCCTCCCCGGCGGCGCCCCTGCCTAGCCTCGGAGGAGGCGGTCGGCGTGCGCCGCTCCCGGAGGGATGACGCCATGCGGATCGCGATCGTCGGGGCGACCGGCAACCTGGGGACGGCGCTGCTGCGGCGCCTGCACGGCGAGGCCGGGGTAGAGGAGATCGTGGGCATCGCCCGCCGGGCCCCTCGGCTCCGCTCGGAGGAGTACCGCGACGTGCGCTGGGTCGAGATCGACCTCGCGTCGAGCGTCGCCCCGCGGCGGCTCCGCGAGGCCTTCGCCGGCGTCGACGCCGTCGTGCACCTCGCCTGGGCGCTGCAGCCCAGCCACGACGAGCCGTTCCAGCGGCTGGTCGACGTCGGAGGCACTGCGGCCGTGCTCGAGGCGGTCGCCGCCGCGGGAGTCGGCCAGGTCGCCGTCGCCTCGTCCGTGGGCGCCTACAGCGCCGCGCCGAAGTCGATCCGGGTGACCGAGGACTGGCCCACGGGCGGCCTGCACACCTCGACCTACAGCCGCCACAAGGCCGCGAACGAGCGGCAGCTCGACGCCTTCGAGGAGCGGCACCCCGAGATCGTCGTCACACGCCTGCGCCCGGGGCTCGTCTTCCAGCGCGGAGCGGCGACGGAGATCGCCGGGCTCTTCGCCGGTCCCCACTACCCGACGCGGTGGCTGAAGGCGGTCCGGATCCCGGTCCTGCCGCTGCCGCGGAGCATCGTCTTCCAGGGCGTGCACGCCGACGACGTGGCCGACGCCTTCTGGCGCGCGCTCGACCGGCGCGCCGGCGGGGCCTTCAACATCGCGGCCGAGCCGGTCCTCACTCCGGAGCGGCTGGCGCACGCCTTCGGCGCCCGCCTGGTCACGGTGCCGTTCGGGCTGCTCCGCTCCGTCGTCACCGCGACCTGGCACCTGCGCCTGCAGCGCACCGACGCGGGCTGGCTCGACATCGCGGGCAACGTCCCGGTGATGTCGACCGAGCGCGCCCGCGCCGAGCTCGGCTGGGCGCCGACCCGCACGGCCGAGGAGGCGCTCGCCGAGCTCGTGGCCGGCCTGGCCGACCGCTCGACCGTCCCGGGCTCGCCCCCGCTCCGGGGATGATCCGGCCGGTCGTCGATCGGAGGCGAGCCCTCCCGGTCAGTCGGCGACGCGGATGAGCACCTTGCCCGTCGCGCCCTGCTCGACCGCGTCGTGGGCGGCCGCGGTCTCCTCGAGCGGGAACCAGGTCAGCGGGAGGCCCGCCTCCTCGCCCACCGGGAGCGCGCCGTCGACGAGCGCCGCGGTGATGTCCTCGGCCGCGGCCTGCAGTGCCTCCTCGCCCACGGTGTAGAGCAGCAGGCCCTGCCAGCGGGCGTTCTTCGCGAAGCTCGCGACGATCGGCACGGTGAACTCGTCGCCGTTGTTGTTCGCGTAGTACCCGATGCTGCCGTGGTTGGCGAGCACCTCGACGTCGAGCGCGGCGTTCTGAGCCGGTGCGACCTCGACCACGTGCTGGACGCCCTCGGGGGCGAGCTCGCGGATCCGGTCGGCGAGGGCGTCGTCCGGGTACTGCAGCACGTGCTGCGCACCGGCCGCACGGGCGAGCCGCTCCTTGGAGTCGCTGCTCACCGTCGCGATGACGGTCGCCCCGGCCCAGACCGCGAGCTGGATCGCGGCGTGCCCGACGGCTCCGGCGCCGCCCTGGACCAGGACGGTGCGGCCGGCGAGGGCGCCGGGGGCGAGGCGTGAGGGGCCGTGCTCGTGCACGGTGAGGGCGCGGTGGGCGGTCATCGCGGGGACGCCGAGGCTCGCGGCGACGTCGGTGCCGACGCCCTCGGGCAGGCGCACGACGTGCTCGGCGGCGAGCACCGCCGACTCCTGCGCGGTGCCGGTGGGGCGGCGGTGCGCGGAGAGGTACATCCAGACCCGGTCGCCGACGGCCAGGCCCTCGACGCCCTCGCCGAGCGCCTCGACGACACCGGCGCCGTCCTGGTTCGGCACGACCTCGTCGAACGCGAGGTCGCCGTCTGCGCGTGCCTTCCAGTCGGTCGGATTCACGCCCGACGCCAGGACGCGGACGCGGACCTCGCCGGAGCCCGGAGCCCGCTCCTCCCGGTCGACGAGGGAGAGGACGGAGGAGTCACCGGTGCGGGAGTAGACGATCGATCGCATACGGAGGGCAAGGAGCGCGGGCGGCGGTGTATTCCCGGCGGCACGACGAAGGGCGGCGGGCCCGGAGGCCCACCGCCCTGTCAGCGCCGACGGATCAGTGCTGCACGTCCTCCTGGACGGCGTGCTTGGCCTCGCGGGCCGAGTCCTTCACGTCGTCGGTGGCGGAGGTGCCCGCCTCCTTGACGTTCTGCGCGGCGTCGGTCGCGGTCTCCTTGACGGAGGCGAACGCCTGCTGTGCGGGCTCGCGGAGCTCGCTCGCCGCCTCCTTGGCCGCGTCGGTCACCTTGTCGACGACCGGCTGGGCCTGCTCCTTGACGCGGCTCGCCGCCTCCTTCTCCTTGCTGGAGGCGGGGATGAGCGAGGCGACGAGGAGTCCGGCGCCGAGGGCGATGAGCCCCACGGCGAACGGGTTGCCCTCGGCCTTGGCCTTCGCCGAGCCCGCACCGCTCGAGAGCGAGTCGGAGGCGTCGTGCGCCGAGCCCATCACGCGGTCGCGGACGGAGCCCACGGCCGACTTGACCTTGTCGGTCTGACGCTGCGCGATGGCGGACGGGCTGACCTTCTCGGCCAGCGCGTCGACGTCCCCGCCCAGCTCGATGCGCGTGCGCTCGATGTCCGCCCGGATCTCCTCGGGTGTCTTGTTCTGTCCTGCGTCGTACGTCATCGTCCTGCCCCGTTCGGCTTGAGGGTGTCGGGAATCTTCTTGAGGGAGTCGACCGTCTCGGGAGCGCCGTCGACCTGCTTCAGGCTCTTGCGGCCCACCGCGTAGAGGATCGCGGCCACGATCGCCCAGATGACGGCCACGACCACTCCGGACCAGCCGTTGCCGATCAGAGTGCCCAGGCCCCACCAGAGGGCGATCGAGAGGAAGAGCACGGCCATCAGCGCGGCGTAGCCCGCCCCGCCGAGGAGGCCCGCTCCCTTGCCCGCCTTGCCGGCGGACTCCTTGAGCTCGGCCTTCGCGAGGGCCATCTCCTGGCGGATCAGCGTGGAGAGGTCGCGCGAGACCTCGCCGAGCAGATCGCCCAGCGACGTCGACCCGGCCCGCTGGTCGGGCGTCTCCGTCGAGCGGTGGACGCCCGTCGGGTCGGTCACAGCCGGCCGCCGTTCGGGAAGCCGCCGTCGAGCGGGTCGGCGACGGGCTCGGTCGGCGCGTAGTCGCGCTCGAGGGAGCTCGAGCCGACGGTGCCGTAGGCGGACGCGACGGGCGCGTCGTACGCGGAGGCGTCGGAGTACGCGGTGGTCGAGGCGGGGGCGTCGAACTCGGGCCCGTCGGTGCGGGTGCTCGTCGCCTCCTTCTCGTCCTTCGCCTCGGCGGTCAGGGCTCGGATGAGGCGCCCGCCGACGAGTCCCGTCGCCGCGGCGATGAGGATGAAGGCGCCCGGGCGGCGGCGGGCGAACGCGCGGACGTCGTCGAGGAGCTCGGACGGGTCGCGGTTCTCGAGCCACGAGGCCACACCCTGCACGCGGGTGGCCGCCTGGGAGACGAGCTTCGCGGCGGCGTTGTCGCTGCCGCCCTCGCCGTTGGCCAGCGCGGTCAGGTCGTCACTGAAGGCGCGGGCGCCCTTGGCGGCGTTCTCCTTCTGGGCGTGGGCCTGCTCGGTGAGCTGGGTGCGGCTCTGGTCGTAGAGGTCCTTGACCTGGACCTTGGCCTCCTGGACCACGTTGGCGGCCTCGTCCTTGCCGGTCGAGAGCACTTCGCTCGCGGCCTGCTTGGCGTCGCCGGCGACGGCGCCGGCCTGGTCCTTGGCGGTGCCCGCGGCGGCGCTCGCCTTCTCCTTCGCGGAGTCGGCCGTGCCGCCCGAGGAGGAGCCGGAGGAGGTGTCCGTGGAGGCGACGTGCGCCCCGCTGTCGATGGGGGTCTCGGTCGCGCCGAAGTTCGCGGCGCCGTCTCCGAACGGAGGTGAAGCGGGATCGATGTTCGACATCGTCTGTCCCTTCCAGGATCGAGTGGGGAATCAATGCATGCCGGCGTCGCCAGTCTGTTCGGGCCCTCGAGTACCGGGAAGGGCATAGCGGCTGACCCCCCGATGGGGCTACCATCCCGCGCCCACGAGGGCGGGGCCCGAGAGCCCGTGGACCGACTGCTCCGCCACCGCGTCAAGCCCCTTCTGACCCGCGAACAGGGCTCCTTACCGTCGAGAGGACAGACATCGGACGTCCGCACCCGGATCCGCCCGGCTACCCCGGAAAGGCAACCAGTCATGTTCTTCCACCGTCAGGAACTCCAATTCACGTCCACGCCCTCGAAGCCCGACGCGGTCTTCGCCCGCCGCTTCCAGGAGGTGCTCGGCGGCCAGTACGGCGAGATCACCGTGGCGATGCAGTACGGCTTCCAGGCCTGGAACGCCCACGACCCGGGCAAGTACCGGGACCTGCTCTTCGGCATCGGCGCCGAGGAGTTCGGCCACGTCGAGATGATCGCCGTGATGATCGCCCAGCTGCTCGAGAAGGCCCCGGTCGAGCAGTCCGAGGACGCGATGAAGAAGGACCCCGTGCTCGCGGCGGTCATCGGCGGCTCCGACGTGCAGCACGCCATCGTGGCCGGCGCCGGCGCGCGCCCCGTCGACAGCATGGGCAACCCGTGGCAGGGCTCCTACATCACCGCCAGCGGCAACCTGCTGGCCGACTTCACCGCCAACGCGAACGCGGAGATGCAGGGCCGGCTCCAGGTCGCCCGGCTCTACCACATGACCGACGACCACGGCGTGCGCGACCTCCTGTCGTTCCTCCTGGCCCGCGACACCATGCACCAGAACCAGTGGATCGCGGCGGCCGCCGAGCTGCGCGCGGAGGGCCGGGAGGACCTGCCCGTGCCCTCGAACTTCCCGATCTCGAAGGAGGAGCGCTCCGTGTCGTACGAGTACATCAACTTCTCGGACGGAGCAGCGGCCTCCGAGGGCAGCTGGGCCTCGGGCCCGACCCCGGACGGCAAGGGAGAGTTCAGCTACCGCGTCGCGGAGCCCGGCGGCAACGTCCCGATGCCCCCGCCCACGCAGCCGGACGAGCGCCTCTACGGCACCGACCCGAAGCCGAACATCGTCGAGAAGGCAGTGGGGCCGTCAAGGACGCGGTGACGGGCAAGTGAGCGCCGCACGGGTCCTCGGGGCGCTCGGCGCCTCCGCCCTGACGATCGGCCTGCTGGCTGGCTGCACCGGCGACGCCCAGACGCCGTACCAGTCGGGGAGCGCGGTGCCCACCAGCGCCGACGACGGATCGTCGCAGACGCCCACGAACGCGCCCTCGCAGTCCGCTCCGTCCGAGTCCGCCACCCCGGCGACCTGATCCCGCGCCCTCGACCGGCCGGCACCGGTCGAGGGCGCGAATCATCGCAGTCCAGCGGGCGCCCGGGCAAGCCCCTTCCCGCTCCCAGGAAGCGGGCAGTTCCCGGTCCTACGGTCGTGCCAACGATCAGCGAAGGAGGCACCACCATGGGGCTCGATGACAAGATCAAGAACGCCGCTCAGGACATCGCCGGCAAGGCGAAGGAAGCCCTGGGCGACCACAAGAACGACGACAGCCTGAAGGCCGAAGGCCAGAAGGACCAGGCCGCGGCCTCGGCCAAGCAGGCCGGCGAGGACGTCAAGGACGTCTTCAAGTAGGTCTCGGCAGTACCGCGAAGGCGGCGCTCCCCTCGGGGGGCGCCGCCTTCGCTGTTCCCCGGCTAGGGGTGCAGGACGACCTTGATGCAGCCGTCCTCCTTCTTCTGGAAGGTCTCGTAGAGGGCCGGAGCGTCCTCGAGCGGCGCCCGGTGGGTCACGAGGTCCATCACGCCGAGCGGATCGGAGGAGTCCTCCACCAGCGGCAGCAGGTCGTCGATCCAGCGCTTCACGTTGCACTGTCCCATCCGCACCGTCACCTGCTTGTCGAACATCGACTTCAGCGGCATCGGGTCGGCCTCTCCGCCGTAGACCCCGCTCAGCGACACGGTGCCGCCGCGGCGCACCAGGTCGAGGGACGCGTGGACCGCGGCGAGGCGGTCGACGCCGACCGTGTCCATCGCCTTGCGGGCGATCGGGTCGGGCAGGAGCCCCGCCATCGACTGAGCGAACGAGCCGACCGGCGAGCCGTGCGCCTCCATGCCGACCGCGTCGACGACGGAGTCGGGGCCGCGCCCGTCCGTGAGGTCGCGCAGCTGCGCGGCGATGTCGTCGGACAGGTCGAACGTCTCCACGCCGTACCGCTCGGCCATCGCGCGCCGCTCGGCGACGGGCTCCACGGCGAGGACGCGGTAGCCGCGGTGGGCGCCGATCCGCGCCGCGAACTGGCCGACCGGGCCGAGTCCGAAGACGACCAGGGTCCCGCCTTCGGGCACCTGCGCGTACTCCACGCCCTGCCAGGCGGTGGGCACGATGTCGCTGAGGAAGAGGTAGCGCTCGTCCGGCAGGTCCGTGCCGACGACGATCGTGTTGTAGTCGGCCAGCGGCACGCGGAGCAGCTCGGCCTGCCCTCCGGGGACCTGGCCGTACATCTTCGTGTAGCCGAAGAGCGCCGCTCCCGAGCCGTACTCGGTGACCTGCGTCGTCTCGCACTGCGACTGCAGCCCTCGGCGGCACATGAAGCACTCGCCGCAGGCGATGGTGAAGGGCACGACGACGCGGTCGCCGGGCTTCAGGGTGGTGACTCCGGAGCCCACCTCCTCGACGACGCCCATCGGCTCGTGGCCGAGCACGTCCCCGCGGTCGATGTAGGGCCCGAGGAGGCGGTAGAGGTGCAGGTCGGAGCCGCAGATCGCGGTCGAGGTGATCCGGACGATCGCGTCGGTCGGCTGCTGGATGCGGGGGTCGGGGACGGTCTCGACCGAGACCTTCTCGGTGCCCTGCCAGGTGAGTGCTCGCATGCTCGTGTCCGTTCTCCGGCTCGCGCCGGTCGGGGTCGGTGTCCCTCCACCGCACACCCGGAGGGCGCCGAGGGGGAGGGGCTTGACGCTCCCCGGAGCGTTCCCGAGGGGGATTCCCGGGAGAACGCACGGACGTGCATCCCGCGTTCACCCGACTCACGGCGGCCGAGTGGTGGGATGGGGGGATGGATGCTCTCTACACCGCCATCGCCCACGCCTCCGGTGGAGGACGCGACGGCCACGTCCGCACCGAGGACGACCGTCTCGACCTCGACACCCGCGCCCCGCAGGAGCTCGGCGGCTCCGGCGAGGGGACCAACCCCGAGCAGTTGTTCGCGGCCGGCTACTCCGCCTGCTTCCTCAGCGCCCTGCACGGAGCCGGTCGCCAGCTGAAGATCGACACGACCGACGCGGCCGTCTCGGCCAGCGTCTCGATCGGGAAGAACGACTCCGACGGCTTCGGCCTCTCGGTCGAGCTCGACGTCTACGTGCCGAAGGCGAGCTCCGAGGACGCGCAGAAGGTGGCCGATGCGGCGCACCAGCTCTGCCCGTACTCCAACGCCACCCGCGGCAACATCCCCGTGCAGATCAACCTGGTCGACTGACCGGGCCGTCTCGACGGCCCCTCCCGGACTCCGGGCAGGGGCCGTCGTCGTGTCCGGGGGCGGTCCGTTAGGGTCGGGGCATGACCGAGGAGCTGTCGCACGAGGAGCCGTCGCACGAGGAGTCCCTGGCGCGGGCCGAGCTCGTGCAGATCCGTCAGAGCATCGACAACATCGACGCGGCGCTGATCCACCTGCTCGCCGAGCGCTTCAAGTTCACGCAGAAGGTCGGCCGGCTGAAGGCCGCGCACGGGCTGCCCGCCGCGGACCTCGAGCGCGAGGCGTGCCAGATCGCGCGGCTGCGGGCGCTCGCCGAGGAGTCGCACCTCGACCCGGCGTTCGCCGAGAAGTTCCTCGGGTTCATCGTCGCCGAGGTCATCCACCACCACCAGCGCATCGCCGACGGCGCCGAGGACTGAGCCTCAGCCCTCGATCCGCAGCAGCCCCGCTGTGCGCTCGCGCAGCACGCCGAGCAGCAGCGGATAGTCGGGGAAGAGCTGGTCGCGCCGCAGCGTCGGCACCCGCAGCCCGAGGGGGACCTCCGTGATGCGGCCGTTCGTCTCGGTGAGGGTCAGGCGGAGGCTCCGGCTCCCCGTCGGGCTCGAGGCGATGACCGAGCGCAGGGCCTCGAGCGGGAAGATCAGCCCGTCGATCTGGATGGCCGACTCCGACACCACGATCGAGCCCGGCAGTCCGGGCCGCAGCGCCAGCCGCGCGGCGACCAGCCCGAGCGGGAGGGAGAGCGCCACGACGACCGCCCCCAGCGCGATCTGCGCGCGGTCGCCCGACGGGGATCCCGCGAGGGCGACGGCCAGGACGCCGGCGGCGAACGCCTCCGTGGCGACGACGACCAGGGCGACCGCCCGGCGCTGGAGCGGAGCGCGGTGCGGCCGGAAGCGGACGGCCGAGGCGGGCCCGGCCAGAGCGGGCGGCAGGGCGTCGCGGACGCGGGCGGCGGCGCCGAGGTCGGCGAGCAGGGCGGCGAGGTCCTCCGGGCGGAAATGCGCGCAGCGGACCTCGACTCCGTCGCCGCGGCACCAGGCGACGAAGCCGTCGCCGTCGGCGGACTCGAGGAAGCGGACCGACCGGCGGGGCCACTGCTCGCGGCGGCGGCGGCCGCGCATCAGCACGACCTGCGTCTCGGTCGTCATCACTCGGGTGGGGGAGACGACGAAGAGCGAGACCGCCGAGGCCAGTCCGATGACGACGGTGAGGGCGAGGAGCCCGAGCGCGAGCACCGACTCGTCGAGGACCCCGCGGCGGTCCGCGAGGACGGCGAACGGGATGAGCACGGCCGCGAGGCCGGCGCCGAGGAGCCGCAGGAGGAGGGCGCGGAGGCGCCGCAGGACCGATGGGCCGTACACCCGTCGCGTCCGGATCGCCATCGGTTCCGACTCCATCGCGTCAGGCTAGCCCCGGCCGGGGCCGGTCACCCGGAGAGGCGCGGCGGTGGCGCGATCCTCGCGCCACCCGTCCCCGGTTCGGGGGAGGAGTGGCGCGAGGCGCGGCCTACGCCTCCGCGGTGCGGTGCAGGGCGCGGACCGAGACGACCCGGCGACGGGCGATCGCGGCGACGGTGAGCAGCAGGCCGAACAGCAGCCAGATCACCAGGCCGACGACGGCGCCGGCCGTTCCGTCGGTGCCCTCGACCACTCCGGACAGCGCGTTCTGCGCCGCCGAGAGCGGCAGGAACCCGAGCACGTCGTCGAACAGCCCGGGGACCGTCGAGATGATGCCCGCGCCGAGCGCGATCACCGCCGCGACCATCGCGAGGAAGCGGCCGATCCCTCCGAGCAGGGCGACCAGCCCCTGGTTCACCGCGGCGAACGAGGCGCCGGTGAGCATCGCCAGGAGGGCGAAGCCGACCCAGCGGCCCGGCTCCAGGCCCGCGACCCCGCTCATCACGATCGCGACCGCGAGTCCCTGCACCACGCCGATCACGAGCGCCGGCACGTAGGAGGAGAGGGCGAGCGCGGCGGAGGAGCGGGTCGAGGAGAGCGCGCGGTGCGAGAACGCGGCGAGCACCAGGAACGTCGCGAGGGCGCCGAGCCAGAGGGCGATCGTCGCGAAGAACGGGACGCTGGAGGCTCCGAACAGGTCGGTCGCGCTGCTCGCGTTCTCGACCGGGTCCGAGACGACGTCGGCGAGGTTCGTCGACTCCGACTCGGTGTAGGTCGGGAGCTGCGCGACCGCAGCGTCGAGGCCGGTGGCGAGCGTGCGGGTGCCGTCGGCGAGCTGCACGGCGCCGTCCGAGACCCCGCTCGCGCCGTCGGCGAGCTGGTCGGCTCCGTCGGCGGCGGAGGAGGCTCCCGTCGCGAGGTCGGCGGCGCCGCCCGCGGCCGTGGTCGCGCCGGTCGCGAGGTCGCGGGCGCCGGCCGCGGCGGTGGTGGCGCCGGTCGCGAGCTGCGCCGACCCGGCCGCCGTGGTGTCGAGGCCGTCGGCGAGCTGGGACGCTCCGCCCGCGGCGTCGTCCGCGCCGTCGGCGAGCTGCGTCAGGCCGCCGGACAGCTGTCCGATGCCCCCCGAGAGAGTGCGGGCGCCGGTGGCGGACTGCCCGACCGCGTCGATCAGCGAGGGCTGCCCGTCGCCGCCGAGGCGGATGCCCGCGTCGATCCCGGCGACGGCTCCCGCGGTCGTCGTGGCGAGGGTGGTCGCGCCGGTGGGTCCGTCCGCCGAGGCGATGACGGCGCGCGCGGCGAGGCACTGCGTCGTCTCGCAGCCCTCGAGCGCGGCGCTGAGCGCCTCGAAGGTCCCCGCAGTGGCGGCGGCGGCGCCGGCGCTGAGGGCGGCGACCTGCTGGGTCCCGTCGCCGGTCCTCACCACTCCCTCCCTCAGCTGGTCGAGCCCGTCGGCCAGGTCGGAGGCTCCGCCCTGCAGCGCGGTCGCTCCGGTCGCCGAGTCGCGGGCGCCCGTCGCGAGCTGTCCCACTCCGCCGGAGAGGCCGCGCGCACCGGTGGCCAGCTGCGCGACTCCGCCGGAGAGGTCGGAGGCTCCGGTGCCCAGCTGTCCCACGCCGTCGGCGAGGGACGAGGCTCCGGTGCCGATCTGCCCGACGCCGTCCGAGAGCGAGGAGGCGCCGGTGGCGAGCTCGTCGATCCCGTCGGCGAGGCTGCTGGTGCCGTCGGCGAGGGTGGAGGCGCCGGTGCCGAGCTGGTCGGCGCCGTCGGCGAGCGTGCCCGCGCCCTCGGCCGCCTGGCCGATCTGCTCGTTGAGGGTGTTGAAGCCGACGTAGACGTTCTCGAGGTAGGCCGTGGTCAGCTGCGTGTTGAGCAGCGAGGTGGCGGTGCTGGTCACCGTGGCCGAGATGGCGTCGTCGACGAGCTTGGCCTTTTCGCTGGTGGCGATGTCGATGGTCGCCTTCGTCGCCTCCGCGGCGTCGCCCGCGTACGAGGTGGCGGCGGCGGAGAAGGAGGAGGGGATCGTCACGACGGTCGCGTAGCTGCCGTCGGCGAGGCCCTTCGCGGCGTCGTCCTTGTCCGTGAGGACCCAGGTGAAGTTGCCCGTCGAGTCCGAGCCGGAGACGTTGGGCACCGGGGTCGTGCTCGCGGACGGCGTCGCGCTCGCCGAGGGGGTGGAGGAGGGGGCGTCCGAGCTCGCGGAGTCGGTGCCGCCCGTCACCAGGCCGGCCGCGAGCTGGCGCCCGAGCGGCACGGTCTGCCCGTTGATCTCGACCGGGGTGTCCTCGTTGACCACGGCGGCCGTGATCGTGTCGAGTCGCTCGGTCGGGTTCCACAGCGCCCACACCAGGAGGCCGCCGATGACGAGGGGGACCAGGACGATCCCGAGAAGGGTCAGCCAGGACACCTTCTTGACGCCGCGGGGGCGTTCGAGGGAGAGGAGAGCCATCTGTCAGAGGACCTTTGCGATCGCGCGGCGCTCGGCCGCGGGCGAGACCGCGAGCACGCCGCGGTCGGAGGGGAGGAGGTCGTCGAGCGCCTCGGCGTCGACGGAGGAGGCGACCACGGTGAACGCGTCGTCGGCGGCGCGGGCGGCGTCGAGCTCGGCCCGGATCGCGCCACGCAGCTGCGGGTCGGTGACCGTGTCGAGGTCGTCGAGCACCAGGATCGGCGGAGCCGACTCCAGGGCCGACCGGACGTCGGCGACGGGGTCGGCGGCTCCGGCGAGGCGCACCAGCCCGACCCGGCCGCGCACGGCGGCGGAGCGGATCGGCACGACCAGGCCCGCGACCTTCAGGCGCCCGGAGTCGGGGGCGAGCCGACCGGCGATGCTCAGCAGCAGCGCGGTGCGGCCGGAGCGGTGCGGCCCGTGGACCACGAGGGAGGAGCCGGGAGCGACCCGCAGCGAGACGCCGCTGTAGACGGGTCCGTCGGGTCCGTCGAGGCGGAGGTCCTCGGCCGCGATCACGTCCGTGGATCCGGGCTCCGGCCAGTCGGCCAGCGCGAGCTCCTTCGTGAGGCCCTCGCCCTCGACGTCGAAGGACGGGAGGACGCGGTCGAGCCAGCGCGGCATGTGCCAGGCGCGGTCGCCGAGCAGGTGCAGCACGGCGGGCACCAGCGTCATCCGCACGATGAACGCGTCGACGAAGACGCCCACGGCGAGCCCGAGCGCGATCGGCTTGATGTTGGTGTCCCCCTCCGGCACGAAGGCGGCGAAGACCGAGAACATGATGACCGCGGCGGCCGTGACCACCTTGGCCGAGCCGACGAAGCCCGACTCGACAGCGGCGCGCGCCGGCCTCCCGTGCACGTAGTCCTCGCGCATCCGCGAGACCAGGAACACCTCGTAGTCCATCGCGAGGCCGAAGAGCACGCCCATCAGGATGATCGGCATGAAGCTGATGATCGGGCCCGTCTTGTCGACGTGCAGAGCGTCCGAGAACCATCCCCACTCGAACACCGCCGCCACGGCGCCGAAGGACGCACCGACCGACAGCAGGTAGCCCAGCGTCGCCTTGATCGGCACCCAGAGCGAGCGGAACACCATCGTCAGCAGCACCAGCGACAGGCCCACGACGAGCAGGCCGAACGGCAGCAGGGCCTTGGCGAGAGTGTCCGAGATGTCGATCCCGACCGCGGTCTGGCCGGTCACCGCGAGGTCGACGCCGTACTCCTGCTGGAAGTCGTCGTGCTTGTCGCGGATCTCGGCGACCAGCGCCTTGGTGGCCTCGGAGTCGGGGCCGCCCTCGGGGATGACCTGGATGATGCCGGTGTCGGCGGTCTCGTTGGGCGTCGCGAGCGGCACCGAGGCGACTCCGTCGAGCTTCTCGATCTCGCCCTTGAGGTCGTCCATCAGGCCGAGCGGATCGGTCGAGCCGATGATCGTGCCGGTGACGATGAGCGGGCCGTTGTAGCCGGCGCCGAAGTTCTCGGCGAGCAGGTCGTAGGTGGTGCGCGCGGGAGTGCCCTCGGCCTGGTAGCCGGCGTCCGGCAGGGCGAGGCGGAGGCTGAGCGCCGGGATGCTCGCGACGCCGAGCACGCCGATCACCGCGATGATCGTCACGATCGGGAAGCGCGTGACGACCCGGACCCAGCCGCGGAAGAACCCGCGCGGGACCTCGGCGTGCACGTGGCCGCCGGGGGAGGCGGTCGCCGCCTCCTCGTGCGCCTCGGTGTCGACGTGGGTGCCCGCGGCGGCGGCGGCCTTCGCGGCCTTCTTCTTCGCGCGGCGCTCCTTCGGGCGCAGCCGCGCGCCGGCGAAGCCGAGGAGGGCGGGGGTCAGGGTGAGCGCGATGACCACGGCGATCGCGACTCCGCCCGCCGCTGCGACGCCCATCGTGGTGAGGAACGGGATGCCCGCGACCGAGAGGCCGACGAGCGCGATGATCACGGTCAGGCCCGCGAAGACGACGGCGGAGCCCGCGGTCGCGGTCGCCCGCGCGGTCGACTCCTCCGGGTCCATGCCCTGCTTCAGCTGGTCCTGGTGGCGGCTGATGATGAAGAGGGCGTAGTCGATGCCGACCGCCAGGCCCAGCATCAGCGCCAGGAGCGGCGTGGTCGAGGAGATCGAGGCGAAGCGGGTGGCGATGAAGATGGCCGACATCGAGAGGGCGACGCCGAGCAGTGCGGTGATCAGCGGCATGCCGGCGGCCAGGAACGAGCCGAAGGTGAGCACGAGGACGACGAGGGCGACCACGAGGCCGATCGCCTCCGTGATGGTCACGCCGGGGAGGTTCTGGGCGAAGAGGTCGCCGCCGAGCGAGACCACGGAGCCGGCGGGCAGCGCGTCCTGGAGGGTCGTCGCCTCGGCCTTCAGCGCGTCGCGGCTCTCGGGGCTCGTGGTGGTGGCGGAGCCGTCCATCTGGGCGGTGATGACGAGGGCGTTCCCGGCGTCGGAGATCGTGCCGGACACGCTGTCGGAGTAGGGGTCCGTGACGGCTGCGACCTCGTCGACGTCGCCGAGCGCGGCGACCGCGTCGCTGACGGGGCCCTTCACGTCGGCGTCCTGGACGCTGCCCCCGTCGGGCGCGACGACCACGTACCGCGCGGACGTGCCGCTGACCTGGGGGAAGGTGCGCTCGAGCTGGTCGAGGGCGGTCTGCGACTGCGTGCCCGGGATGGAGAACGTGTTGTCGGTGCCCTGGTTGAGCAGCAGCGCTCCTCCTCCGCCCGCCACCACGATCAGCAGCCACAGGACGGCGACGAGGCGGTGGGCGCGGTACACGCGACGACCGAGACGGTAGAGCAGCGACGACACGCGGTCTCCTGACGATGGGTGGGGAGGATGGCGATACGTCTCTGTACCAGGGCGGAGCCGGGCTCCGATACACGAGCGTATCCGATACAGGACCGTATTCGATACGTGAATGTATCGGATAAGGTGAACGGCGTCGAAGGTGTTGACAGGGCGGGCAGGAGGCTGGTGATGACGGCGATCGACTCCACCCCTCCCGAGACCTCCCGCCGAGGCCGCACCCGCGAGCGCCTGCTCGACGCGGCCTACGACGTCTTCGCCGAGACCGGCGTGCACAGCGCGTCCGTCGAGCAGATCTGCGAGCGCGCCGGGTTCTCGCGCGGCGCCTTCTACTCCAACTTCTCCACCAAGGAGGAGCTGTTCTTCGCGCTCATGGAGCGGGAGAACGGCGCCCGGGTGACCGCCCTCGTCGAGCAGATGGACCGTACGATCCCGCGCGTCGTCTCGGCCGACGAGCCGCTGACGGCCGAGACGCTGGCCGTGGTCATCCTTGACTTCCTCCAGGGTCCTGCCACCGACAACCGCCGCTGGTGCGTGGTCGAGTCGGAGTTCGAGCTGCTCGCGCTGCGCGACCCGCGGATCGCTCCGCAGTACCGCGACTTCCGCGCCGGCTTCGACGCCTCGCTCGTGCAGATCGTGCACGGGGCGCTGCGCCAGGTGCGCCGCGACTTCTCCCTCGAGCCGACGACGGCCGTGCGCCTGCTGGTGGCGGGCTACGACGACGCGGTCAAGCAGTCGATCCTCGAGGACGAGTCGGAGCCCGAGTCGCTCGAGCGCCTGCGGGCGACGCTGACGGCGATCGTCCTCGCGATCTCGTCCGCCGACGCCTGAGCCGGGCCGGCTCTCGCGACGGCGGCCGCCGTACCCGCCGGCCGAGTCCGCACCCGGCGGCCGAGCGGCCGCTGGAGAGTGTCTGGTCCGGTCCCCGCTCCCCCGCCCGCGCGACGAGGATGGACCCATGGAACTGCGTCAGCTCGAACACTTCCTCGCCGTCGCGAAGGAGCAGCACTTCACCCGCGCCGCGAGCGCCCTGCAGATCTCGCAGTCGGGCCTCTCGGCGTCGATCCGTGCGCTCGAGAGCGAGCTGGGCAGCCCCCTCTTCACCCGCAGCACGCGCCGGGTCGAGCTGACGCCGGCCGGCCGGGCGATGCTCGCGGAGTCGGAGCGCTCGGTCGCCAGCGCGCTCGCCGCCCGCGACGCGGTGCTCGCCGTGCAGGGGGTGCTCCGCGGGAGCCTGGCGGTCGGCACGGAGGAGTGCCTCGGCGGCGTGCACCTGCCGCGCGAGCTCGCGACCTTCCGCGAGCAGCACCCGGGAGTCGCGCTCCGGCTGATCCACGAGGGGTCCGGCACGCTGCTCGACTCCGTCGCCGCCGGCCGCCTCGACCTGGCGCTGGTCGCCGACATCGGAGCCGTGCCGGGCGGCGTGCGGACGATGCCGCTGGCGAGCGAGGGCTTCGCGGTGCTCGTGCGCCCGGGTCACCCGCTCGCGAGCCGCGTCGGCTGCCGCATCCCGGACCTGGCGGGCGAGACGATCGTGGGGCTGCAGGAGCACTGGGCGGCGAGTCACCTCGCGGCGCGGGCGTTCGCGGCGCACGGCCTCGCGTTCGAGGTCGAGCTCGAGGTGAACGACGTGCACACGCTGCTCGACCTGGTCGAGTACGGCATGGGGATCGCGGTCGTGCCGGCGCACTTCGCCGAGAAGCGCCCGGCCGGGCTGCGGGCGGTGGCCCTCGCCGATCCGCTCCTGGTGTGGCGGACGATGGTGGCGGTGCCGGAACGGCCGAGCGCCGCGGCCCGCGCGTTCGTCTCGGCCCTCCCGCAGCCGCTGCAGGACGCGGTCTGAGTCGGAACGCGCTCGCAACGGAGGAGGGACCAGCGCCGAGATCCCGCGATCCGCGTCGGACCGGTGCCTCGACCGGATCCCTCCTCCGTCATGAACGGGCTCAGTCGAGCGAGGCCAACTCCTCGGGCGTGAGCTCCAGGTCGGCCGCCGTGGCGGAGTCGCGGATGCTCTCGGGGCGGGAGGCGCCCGGGATCGGCAGCACGACCGGGGCCTTCGCCAGTTCCCAGGCGAGGCAGACGACCTGCGGCGTCACGCCGCGGGCCTCGGCGACCGCCGCGAACGCGGAGTAGCGCGAGCCGAGCTCGCCCGCCGAGGAGATGCCGCCGAGCGGGCTCCACGGCAGGAACGCCAGTCCGAGCTCGGCGCAGAGCTCGAGCTCCGGCTCGCTGGAGCGGAACGACGGCGAGAACTGGTTCTGCACCGAGACCAGGCGCTCGCCGAGGATGCCGTGCGCCTCGCGGATCTGGTCCGGGTCGGCGTTCGAGATTCCCGCGCGGAGGACGACGCCCTCGTCGAGCAGCTCGGCCAGCGCTCCGATCGAGTCGGCGTAGGGGACCGCCGGGTCGGGCCGGTGGTACTGGTAGAGGCCGATCGCGTCGACGCCGAGGCGCTTCGCGGACGCGCGGGCCGCCTCCTTGAGGTACTCGGGGCGGCCGTCCTGGTCCCAGGGGCCGGGCTCGCGCCGCAGGTGGCCGCCCTTGGTGGCGACGAGCACGGCGGAGGTGTCGCCGCCGTAGCTGCGCAGCGCCTCCGCGATCAGCAGCTCGTTGTGACCGAGGTCGTCCTGGGCGGCGAGGTGGTAGGCGTCGGCCGTGTCGATCAGGGTCACGCCGGCGTCGAGGGCGGCGTGGATCGTGGCGATCGAGCGCTCGCGGTCCGGGCGGCCCTCGATCGACATCGGCATGCCGCCGAGTCCGATCGCGCCGACCTGGAGGTCGCCGAGAGTGCGCTGCTTCATGAATGCTCCTTCGCAGTGGGGTGGGTGGTCACCAGGCGTAGTCCTCGGGGGCTGTCCGGTGGCCGGGGAAGATCTCGTCGAGGCGCGCGAGGGCCTCGGCGTCGAGGGTGATGTCGACGGCGGCGACGGCGCTCTCGAGCTGCTCGAGCGTCCGCGGCCCGGTGATCGGACCGGTGACGGCGGGCTGGTGGAGGAGCCACGCCAGCGCCAGCTCGCCGGGCGCCTCGCCGCGCTCGCGGGCGAACGCCTCCCACTGCTCCAGCGCGGGACGGTGCTCCTCGATCGCGGCGAGGGTGCGCTCGGAGGAGCGGCGCCCGCCCTCCGCGGTCTTCTCGAGGACGCCGCCCAGCAGCCCGCCCTGCAGCGGCGACCAGGGGATGACGCCGAGCCCGTAGTGCAGCGCGGCGGGCAGGACCTCGCGCTCGACGTCGCGGACGAGCAGGTTGTAGATCGACTGCTCGGAGGCGAGGCCGGTGAAGTGGCGGGCGCGCGCCGCCTCCTGCGCCTGGGCGAGGTGCCAGCCGGCGAAGTTGCTGGAGCCGACGTAGAGGACCTTGCCCTGCTGGACGGCGACCTCCATCGCCTGCCAGATCTCGTCCCAGGGAGTCGTCCGGTCGACGTGGTGGAACTGGTAGAGGTCGATGTGGTCCGTCTGCAGGCGGCGGAGGCTCTCGTCGAGCGCGCGGCGCAGGGTGAGCGCCGAGAGGCGGCCGCCGTTGGGCCAGGAGTCGCGGCCGCGCTCGGCTCCGGGAGCGGCGAACTCGCCCATGTCGCCGAAGACCTTGGTCGCGAGGACGGTGCGCTCGCGGCGCTCGCCGCCCTGCGCGAACCAGCGGCCCACGATCTCCTCGGTGGCGCCGCGGCCGGCCTCGCCTCCGTAGACGTTGGCGGTGTCGAAGAAGTTGACGCCGAGCTCGTGCGCGCGGTCCATGATCGCGAACGAGTCGGACTCCTCGGTCTGCATGCCGAAGTTCATGGTGCCGAGGACGGTGCGGGAGACGGACAGGCCGGTGCGACCGAGGTGCGTGTACTGCATGGTCCCAGTCGACTCCGGTTCGGGCCGCGTGTCCAACAGGTGCTCGGCATGGGTGCGATCGACGGGGGAGGTCAATCGGGGGCGCGCCGTCCAGGGGCCACCCCACGCCCCGCCTCGGGCCTCCGCGTCGGCCGGGTCCAGCGGCCTCGACCGGATCGCCCGCAGCCCGCTGGGCGCGGTGGCGCCCGGCCGCCCGGGTGCCGGGTTAGAGTCGCGGAATGGTCCGGACGACGCAGCGCCTCGTGATCGCCCTCTCCGCCGTGGTCCTGCTCGCCGGCTGCACGGCGGAGGCGACGAGCCCCGCCGCCGCACCCGCCGAGCCGACCGCCTCGACCGCCTCGACCGCACCGCCCGCCGCCGGAGCCGAGTCCACGCCGCGGCCGGTGCCGAGCGTCTCGACCACTCCCGCACCCGTCGAGGACGTCTCGGGCGAGTGCGTCGTCCAGGCGCTCGACGAGGGGACGCTCGACGGCGTCGACCTCGAGCGCGTGCGCGACCGCGGCACCCGCGTCGGCGCGACCGGGACGGCGAGCACCGCCTCCGACGGCGCCCCGGCCTCCTACCTGGTGGCAGCGGGCGACATCAGCGAGCGGATCGCGGACCGGTTCTGCATCAGCTCCGACTACCTCTCCGCGCTGAACTCGGTGCGCCGCGACGGCGTCGACATCGACAGCCTCTACGGCGGCGACACCCTCAACCTCCGCCCGGCGACCGTCCTGAGCGTCGGCGACCAGAACGGCCGCGTCCTCGACAACGCCGAGCCCGACGACCTCCCCGCGCAGACCGGCTGACGCCGCCGACGCCCGCCGCCACTCCTCCCGCCTCGCAGCAGCACGCGACCACCGCGGAAGGCGCGGATCCGACGGCACGTGCGCGGCACTCAGCCCAGGACGCCGATCAGGACCGCCGACACGGCGACGGTCGCGGCGAGCCCGGTCGTCCGCGAGCGGCGGCGCGCCGGATCCTCGAACCACGGCAGCCCGCCCCAGCGCAGCACGGCGCCGGCCGCCCCGGCCGCGGTGAGAGCCACCAGCGCGGCCCAGGGGAGCAGCGTCAGCGCCGACCAGTCGACGAGCGCCCGCCCGAGCAGCAGCACGGCGACGGCCTCGACGCCGCGGGCGAGCGTCCGGACGCGGTCGCGGTCGAGGAGCCCGGCCGCCCGGCGCCGGGGGACGCTCCCCAGGGCGAAGCGGCCGACGGTGAACGCGACGACGAGCAGGACGAGGATCGAGGCGATCATCACGACTCCTCCCCGGCGCGCTCCAGCAGGCGCAGGCCGAGCTCGTCGACCGAGCTCGCCGTGTCCCCGTTGACGAACACGGCCACGCCGCGCTCCCGGTCCATCGCGAGCATCGTCGAGTAGCCGGAGGTCCCTCCGTTGTGCCAGGTGACGGATCCGCCGTCCTCCGACTCCGAGGTGAACCAGCCGAGGCCGATCCGCGCCCCGTCGGCGTCGAACCGGGGATCCAGGACGCTCGCCGCGGACACCCCCAGCGCGGGGTCGTCGGTGAGGAGGGCCTGTGCGTAGCGGGCCATGTCCGCCGCCGTGGAGCGGACGCCGCCCGCCGGCGCCTAGCCCGCCATCGTCCACGCATCGACGGACCGCCCGCTCGCCGAGAAGCCGGTCGGCGCGTCGGCGGGGAGGGCGTCCGCGGTCTCCGGGACGGAGGTCGCGGTCATCCCGAGCGGATCGAGGACGCGCTCGCGGAGGAGGTCGGCGTAGTCGCGGCCCTCGGCGCGGGCGAGCGTCTGGCCCAGCACCGCCGCACCGAGGTTCGAGTAGGCGTGCACGTGCTCGCCCTGGTCCGCCTCTGCGGCCTGCCGGAGGACGTCGTCGGCCGACCAGCCCGCGTAGGGGTCCGTGCCGCGCAGCTGGGCGACGAGCGTCGAGGCGAGGTCGCCGACACCGGTGGGGAGGCGCGGCAGGCCGGAGCGGTGGGTCGCCAGCTCCTCGAGCGTCCCGGTGAAGCCGCCGACGTCGGCGTGCTCGGGACCGGGGTCCTCGAGCCCGACCGTCCCCTCGGCGGCGCTCCGGGCGAGGAGGAGCGCGGTCATCGTCTTCGTGACCGATCCGATCTCGACCTCGGTCCGCTCGTCGGCTCCGAGTCCGCCGTAGCGCACGCCGTCGGGCGTGATCACGGCGGCGACGAGGTGGTTCCGCGCCCCGTCCCCGACGTCGGTCCGGAGCCACCCGGCGATCTCGGCGTCGCCCGTCGCCTCGGTCGAGAGGGTGGGAGCGGAGGGACGGAGCAGCACTCCGCCGAGCAGGACGACGGCCGCGGCGGAGGCGGCGGCGAGAGCGAGGCGGCGGCGGGTCATCGGGGTCCTCCGGAGGCGAGCAGGATCACGAGCAGGGGGACGAGGCGCTCCGGCGGGACGCCGTAGCGACCGCGGCCGCGCGCCTCCAGCCAGCCGGCGGCGACCAGCTGGTTGACGTGGTGGTAGATCTGCCCGGTGGTGCCCGCGCCCTCGCTCTCGGCGAGCTGCGCGACGGTCTCGACTCCGCCGGCCACCGCCTGCAGGAACCGCAGACGCACGGGGCTGCCCAGCGCGGCGAGCGCGGTCGGCCCGGGGCTCGCTCCCCAGTCGCGCTCGAAGAACGCGTCGGTGCTGAGGCCGTACTGCCACTCGACGGGGCCGGCCGGAGTGGCGACCGAGCCGGCGAAGACGACTCCGCCGGGAGAGGGCAGGCGCTCGCGGAGAGCGGTCAGGGCCCAGAGCGGATCGTCGGCGGCGGGCGCGGCGGGGGTGTCGGCGCGCTCGAGGCGGTCCAGCCGCGCTCGGAGCTCGTCGACCTCGCCGGCGAGGTCTCGGGAGGAGGTCATGCCTCCACTATTGCAAACATTCCGTAATCACGGAACTCCGGAGCGGAGCCGGTACCGCAGGAGTCGCGGTGGTCCAGCTCGACCACCGCGACTCCTGCGGGATTCGGATCGCCCGGAGGCTCAGCCGAAGTGGCGCGGCAGCACGGCGCCGTTCACCGAGCGCAGCTCGTCCAGCGGCAGCATGAAGAGGCCCTGCACCTCGACCGCGGGGGTCGCCGCGTCGGTCACGCCGATGCGCAGCACCGGGTAGCCCCGGCCCTCGCAGAGCCCGCGGAACTTCACGTCGTCCTCGCGCGGCACCGACACGAGCACGCGGCCGGTCGACTCCGAGAACAGCGCGGCCGTCGCGTCGACGCCGTCGCGCTCCATCAGCTCGTCGAGCCAGATGCGCGCCCCGACGCCGAAGCGCAGCGCCGACTCGGCCAGCGCCACCACGAGCCCGCCGTCGGCGAGGTCGTGGGCGGAGGCGATGAGCGACTCCTTCGCGCCCGCCGAGATCAGCTCAGCCAGCGCGCGCTCGGCGGCCAGGTCGAGCTGCGGGGGCAGCCCGCCGAGGTGGTCGTGGATGGTGCCGGCCCACGCGGAGCCGTCGAGCTCGTCGCGGGTGGTGCCGAGGAGGTAGAGGTTGTCGCCCTCGTCCTGCCAGCCGGAGGGGATGCGGCGCGCGACGTCGTCGATCACGCCGAGGACGCCGACGACCGGGGTCGGGAAGATCGGCACGTCGCCGGTCTGGTTGTAGAACGAGACGTTGCCGCCGGTGACGGGGATCTCGAGCTCGAGGCAGGCGTCGGCGAGCGCGCCCACGGCCTCGCGGAACTGCCACATCACCTCGGGGTTCTCGGGGCTGCCGAAGTTGAGGCAGTCCGAGACGGCGACCGGGGTCGCTCCGGTGACGGCGACATTGCGGAACGCCTCCGCCAGCGCCAGGCGGGCGCCCTGTGCCGGGTCGAGCTGGCACCAGCGCCCGTTCGCGTCGGTCGCGACCGCGAAGCCGAGGCCCGACTCCTCGTCGACGCGGACCATGCCGCCGTCGTCGGGGTAGCTGAGCGCGGTGTTGCCGAGCACGTAGCGGTCGTACTGCGAGGTGATCCAGCTCTTGTCGGCGAGGTTCGCCGAGCCCAGGAGCGCCAGGGTCTCGGCGCGCAGCGCGTCGCCGCCGGTCGAGCGGGGCAGGCGGGAGGAGGAGTCGGCCTGCAGCGCGTCGAGCCAGGAGGGGTACTCGATCGGGCGCTCGTAGACCGGGCCGTCGACCGCGACGGTGCGCGGGTCGACGTTGACGATCTCCTCGCCGTGCCAGTTGATGATGAGGCGGCCGGAGTCGGTGACCTCGCCGAGCACGCTGGTCTCGACGTCCCACTTGCCGACGACCTCGAGGAACGCGTCGAGCTTCTCGGGCGTGACGACGGCCATCATCCGCTCCTGCGACTCCGACATGAGGATCTCCTCCGCCGTGAGCGAGGGGTCGCGCAGCAGCACCGAGTCGAGCTCGATGAACATGCCGCCGTCTCCGTTGGAGGCCAGCTCCGAGGTGGCGCACGAGATGCCCGCGGCGCCCAGGTCCTGGATGCCCTCGACGAGGTCCTTGCGGAACAGCTCGAGGCAGCACTCGATGAGCACCTTCTCGGCGAACGGGTCGCCGACCTGCACCGCGGGACGCTTGGTCGGTCCGCCGTCGGCGAAGGTGTCGGAGGCGAGGATCGACGCGCCGCCGATGCCGTCGCCTCCGGTGCGCGCCCCGAAGAGCACGACCTTGTTGCCGACGCCGCGGGCGTTCGCGAGGTGCAGGTCCTCGTGGCGGAGGACGCCGACGGCCAGCGCGTTGACGAGCGGGTTGCCCTGGTAGACGGAGTCGAAGTAGGTCTCGCCGCCGATGTTCGGCAGGCCGAGGCAGTTGCCGTAGAAGGAGATGCCGGCCACGACGCCGTGCACCACGCGCGCGGTGTCGGGGTCGTCGATCGCCCCGAAGCGCAGCGCGTCCATGACCGCGACCGGCCGGGCGCCCATCGAGATGATGTCGCGGACGATGCCGCCGACCCCCGTCGCCGCACCCTGGAAGGGCTCGATGTAGCTCGGGTGGTTGTGGCTCTCGATCTTGAAGGTGACGGCCCAGCCCTCGCCGACGTCGACCACTCCGGCGTTCTCGCCCATGCCGACCATGAGGTTCTTCTTCATGGCGGGGGAGACCTTCTGCCCGAACTGGCGGAGGTACATCTTCGACGACTTGTAGGAGCAGTGCTCGCTCCACATCACCGAGTACATCGCGAGCTCGCCGCTCGTGGGGCGGCGGCCGAGAATCTTGCGGATGCTCGCGTACTCGTCGGGCTTGAGTCCGAGGGCCGCGTAGGGCTGCTCCCGCTCGGGCGTCGCCTCCGCGTTCGCAGTGGTGTCGGGAACGGCGGTGCGGCTGTCTGCCATGTGCTGGAGGCTCCAGGGGAGGGGGACGGGATGCGGGTCGATCCTACCCGCCGCGGTCGCCGGGGCCCGGGCCCTCCGGTGGAGCGGTGCGGGCAGCGGCGCCTAGGATCGGGCGGGTGAAGCGGGCGGCTCTGATCGGGACCGTGCTGTGGGGGCTCTACCAGTGCTTCGGGAACCTCGGAGCGGCGAACATCTCGTCGGACGAGCCCGTGTACCTCGCCGCGGGGTGGGACTACCTGCACGGCGACGTGAGCGCGAACCTCGAGCATCCGCCGACGGCGAAGTACCTGATCGGGCTCGCGCAGGTGCTGCTCGGCGAGGGGCTGCTCGCGGGCAGGATCGCCGCCGGCGCGGCCGCGTTCCTCACCGGGGTGGTGCTCTGGCTCTGGTTCCGGCGCGAGCTCGGCCCGACGCTCGCGCTCGTCCCGGCCGGCCTGTTCCTCCTCCTCCCGCGCACCGCCGTGGGAGCCGGCACCCGGATCGACCGCCTCGCGCTCCTGGAGCCGTTCATGGTGCTCTTCGCCGTCGCGGCGATGGCGGCGGCGTGGACCTGGTCGCGCGCCTCCCCGGACAGGCGGAGCGGCTGGCTGATCGCACTGGCCGGTGCGCTGCTGGCGCTGTCGGTCACCTCGAAGCTGACCACCGCGGTCCTCGCGCCCGTGCTCCTGCTGCCGCTGCTGTGGTCGGGGAGCAGGGCCCGGGCTCTGCGGGGCGGCCTCGCCCTCTCCGTCGCGTTCGTCGTCACCGGGGTGCTCGCCTACCTGCCGGTGCACCCGGTCGAGGCGGTCCGGTACCTGCTCGAGTTCCAGTCCGAGCACAACGCCGACGGCCACCTGATCGAGGTCGCCGGGACCGCGTACGTCTTCCCTCCGTGGTGGGCGAACCTCTGGTTCATGGTCGTCGGCATCGGGCCGGCGGCGCTCGCCGTGCTGCTCCTCGGGACCCTGCTGGCCCTGCTCGCTCCGCGGCGCCGCGCGCTGGTGCTCTACCTGGGCGCCGCGACGCTGCTCCTCCTCGTGTTCCACCTGGCGATCAGCTCGGTCGCGCTGCCGCACTACTACGCGGCGTGGGCGTGGCTCCTCTGCGCGCTGGCGGGCATCGGCATCGCGGAGGCACTGCGCGGCGGGATCGTGCTGCCCGCACCCCTCGCCCGCGGCGCCGGCGCGGTGCTGCTGGCCGCCTCCCTCGTGATCGCGATCGCCACCTCGGCGGGGATCGCCCAGGAGCGGCCGACCGGGATCGCGCGGGTGGCCGACGTGCTGCGCGAGCGCGGCCTCGACGGCGGCCTGGTCCTCGCGCAGGGCATGTCCTCGGGCGTTTACGTGCCCTACATCGGCGACCGGGTGACGACCGATCCGTCGTCCGCAGGGATCGTCGCCATCGCGATCGAGCGGTCGGCGCGCTTCCCCGTCGATCCGCGCGTGTCCGCCTACCTCGAGTCGGCGCGGCCCGAGACGGTGCGGCTCGACGACCTCACCCTCGTGCTGGTCGACGGACCGCTGCCGTGACCGCTCACTTCGAGCGGCAGGCCCCCGGATCGACGGCGTCCGTCAGCGAGGCGGCCTGCTCGACCACGGGAGTGAGGACCGAGAGCGGGATGGCGTAGCCGACGTTGTCGACGGAGGCGGCCTTGCCGAAGACGACGCCCGACACGGTGCCCTCGAGAGAGAGCAGCGGGCCGCCCGAGTTGCCCTGGTTGACGACGGCGGCGAGGGTCAGCACCTCCCGTGAGGTCGGTGCTCCGTCGACCATCAGCGAGACCGTGGCGTCGGAGGAGATCTCGGCCGAGCCGAGGGTCAGCGGGCCGCCGAAGGGGTAGCCCGCGACCACGGCGTCGTCCCCGGCGGCGACGGCGTCGTCGAGCGGGAGCGGAGACGCGTCGAGCCCGTCGACGGCGATCACGGCGAGGTCGGCGGCCGGGTCCAGGTAGACGACGCGGCCGGTGCGCGGGGCCTCGCCCGGCGCCTCGACGACCGGCTGCGAGACTCCGCCGACCACGTGCGCGTTGGTGATGACGCGGTCGTCCGAGACGACGAAGCCGCTGCCCGTCACTCCGACGTCGCAGGCCCAGGCCGTGCCGGAGACGCGCACGACCGAGCGGGTGGCGGCGGCGACCTCCGGGTCGTCGGTCGAGACGTCCGGGATCGCGGGCGCCTGGGTCGGAGCGTCGAGCGCCTCGACGACCCAGGACGTGCCCTCGTCGACCACGGTCGACTGCAGCTGGGCGAGGAAGGCGCGGACGGGGGAGGGGGTGAGGTCGTCGATCGTGCGGATGACCGTCGAGCCGGCGACCGAGGTCGTGACGAGGGGGACGCCGAGGAGGGAGACGGCCGAGGTGACGGCGATCCAGACCAGGCCGGAGATCGCGACGCCGGCGACGCCGCCCGCGAGCCGGTCGAGCAGGCCGAGCTTCACCCGGTCGGCTCCGCGGCCGATGACCGCGCCGAGCGTCGCTCCGATCGCGTAGCCGACGCCCAGCAGCAGCACGGCGGTGCCGATCACGGCGAGCAGGCGCCACTCGCTGCCGGCCGCCCACGACGAGACGGCGGGCACGGCGAACGAGGCGCCGATCGCGCCCGCGACGATCCCGGCGAGACCGCCGAGGGTCCGGAGCAGACCGCGCCGCAGACCGTCGACGAGCGCGCCGATGAGGCTCAGCACGACGATGACGTCGACGATCACGGATGCACCCACGCGGAACTCCTGCCGGTGTCGGGGACGGGTCCTCCAGCATGACCGACGCGGGATGCGCGGACGCCCGGAAGCGGCTGGCAGTCCGCGGCGGCTGAGGTGCGCGGGACGGCGGCGGCGCGGGAGCCGGACGCCTCCGGGCGGGCGCTGCATCCGAGCGGGCGGTGCCTCCTAGAAGAACGAGATGCAGTACGGCGTCGCGATCGGCGCGAACAGGCGGTCCATCCGCCCCGCCTCGCCCGTGACGCGCGCCAGCCCGGCCTTCACCAGGATCGACGGCCGCACCGAGCCCAGCAGCAGCGAGCCCAGGTCGGCCACGTCCAGCGCGAGCTCGGCCTCGTCCCCGGTGCGCTCCACAGTGGCGGAGCCGCCCGAGGCGGTGAGGCGGTAGCGGCCGTCGGCGAGCCCGAGCCCGTCGGCCACCTCGACGACGACCGAGCCGTCAGCGGTCCACGGCCGGGCCGAGAACGCGGCGGCGACGTCGAGGATCCGCAGCCAGATCAGGTCGCCCACGTGGCTCACCTGCACCACGCGCGCGTCGCGGAGCGCCCAGGTCAGCGGATCGTCCACCGGCGCCATGTCCCAGGTCACCGCGGAGGCGAGGTCGACCGCGCCGAGGTAGCCCCAGAGCGCGAGGTAGGCGTCGGCGCCGGGGGCGACGAGGTCGACGATCTCGAGGGTCTTGTCGTCCTCGGGCCCGACAGCGCGGTAGGTCACGAAGCCGTCGAGCGTCCCCTCCTCGTCGAGGTGGACGGCCGAGCGGACGTCGAGGCCGGGCGTGGTCTCGCCGGACGCGGTGCCGACGGAGTTCGCCTCGTAGCGCGACTGGCGGGTCAGCGAGCCGGGGGTCGACGCCTGGAACGCGGCGAACACCGCGGGGATGCGCGGCTGCAGCCAGCTCGTCGCGACCACCTCGACGCGGCCGGCGGGCTCGGTCTGCAGGCCGAAGCGCGGCCCGGTGTCGACGCGGATCGAGCGGGTGAAGGCCGAGCGGCCGAAGCCGAACCGGCGGTAGATGGAGGCCTCGCTCGCCGTGAGCGCGGCGACCGGGGTGCCGGCCTCCTTCGCCAGGCGCAGGTCCTCGGTGATCATCGCGCGCAGGATGCCGCGGCGCCGGTGCGTGGGCCGCACGGTCACCTGCGAGACGAGGTGCGCCGGCAGCTCGCGTCCGCCGCCGACCTGCAGGGCACCGGGGAACGCCGCGTAGGTGCCGACCGGCACGCCCGCGCCGTCGAGCCCCTCGGGGGCGGAGGAGTCGACGACCGCGGTGAGCACGCGCTGGTCGGCGACCATGTGCTCGGCCCAGTCGCGCAGCTTCTCCGGCGTGAACTCCTTCTCGTGGAAGCCCGCGTTGATCGCGGTGGCCCACGCGGCGGTGGCGGCGTCGGGACCGCCCTCGTCGTTCAGGGCGGCGGGGAAGCGGCGGAGGTCGAGACCGGTGAGAGGCATCCGTCCAGCCTATTCACCCGGGGTGCGCGGGGGCTGAACCGGTGCGCGAACGGTCACCGCGACGGGCGCGCCCGTAACGCGGACCGCCGTCAGAGCACGGTCCACCGCTTCTCGAGCGCCGCGTCCACCGCCTCCGCGAGCTCGTCCAGCCGCCGGGAGTCGAGGCGCCCCGGGTCCGCGGCCGCGCGGATCCGCCCGCTCATCGCTGCGATCGCCGAGCGTCGCCGCGGCAGGGTCGCGGTGAACGCGCAGTCGCGCAGCAGCACCAGAAGCTCGCCCGCCCGGCCCTGCGCCTCCGCGAGGACCTCGAGCCGCCGCTCGAACGGCGACTCCGGGACCGTCACGCGCAGGAACCCGTCCGGATCCTGGAACGCCGCCGGCGGATCCGGGACCCGCGCGAGCAGCGCCAGCGCGGCGCCCAGCTCGTCCAGATCGCCCTCGTGCGCCAGCTCCTGCAGCCGCGAGTCCACGTCCTCGGCCGGCCCCGCCCCGAGCTCCACCGTCCGCAGCACGAGCGCGTCGAGCCGGCGCTCCTCCTCCTCGCCCGGGACCGACGGAGTCGCCGACCACCACGAGAGCACCGGAGTCGCGGCCACCGCGTGCTCGCCGATCCGCCGCTCCAGCGCGATCAGCAGGTCCTCCCGCGCGGCGAGCGCCACCAGCGCGTCCACGTCGACGTGGAGCAGGGTGCCCGAGGCGGGCGGCGCCACCAGCCGGCGTCCGGAGGGAGGGACGGTCTCCGCCCGCGTCCTCGCCCCGGGTCCGCGCTCGCTCGCCCGCAGGATCTCCTCCTCGAGGGTCCGCCGGGGTCGTCGTCGTCCGCTTCCGCGCGCCATGCCGTCACGCTACCGTCGGCCGCATGACCCGGTTCCTCGCCCTCCTCCGCGGAGTGAACGTCAACGGCCGCACCGTCCGCAGCGCCGAGCTCGCCGAGACGGTCGCCGGGATCGGCGTGGACCGGGTGCGGACGGTCCTCGCGAGCGGCAACGCGGCCTTCGACTCCGATCGCCCGGCCGCCGAGCTGAAGCCCGCGCTCGAGGCGGCGCTCGCCGAGCGGTTCGGCTACGACGCCTGGATCGTGCTCGTGACGCAGGAGGCGCTCGCCGCGGTGCTCGCCGCCTACCCGTTCCCGCGGATCGACGAGGAGGCGCATCCGTACGTCGTCTTCGGCTCGGACGAGGAGGCGCTCGACACCGCGCAGGGCGCGATCGGCGAGCCGGATCCGGCGGTCGAGCTCGTCGCCCGGGGTGCCGGCGTCCTCTACTGGCGCTGCCCGCGCGGCTCCTCGACGGACACTCCGGTCGCGAGGATCCTCGCCCGTTCCGCCTACCGCTCGAGCACCACGACCCGGAACCTGCGCACCGTCGAGAGGCTCGCGACGGCGTGACGTCCGCGGCCGTGGCAGGGCCGTCTCCGGGCTCCGCGAGCGGCGCCTCGGGGCGCCTCCGACCTCGGGAGGCGAGGAATCGGGGCTGAGAGCACGCACATTCTTTGGTTAGGCTGTCCTTAGTGCCGGTCCACTCGGACCCTGCGCCGCCTCCCGCACAGCCTCTCGAAAGGGACCCATGCCCCGCGCCACCACGCCCCTCGCCCTGCTCGCCGCCACCGCGCTGACGATCGGCCTCGCCGGCTGCAGCGGCTCGGCCGCCGGAGACGACGCCGCCGCCGACAGCGGCTTCACGCCGATCACGATCGAGCACGCTCTCGGCACCACCACCATCGAGTCGGCCCCCGAGCGCGTGGCGACCGTCAACTGGGCCAACCACGAGGTCCCGCTCGCGCTGGGTGTCGTCCCCGTGGGCATGGCCGCCGCCAACTTCGGCGACGACGACGGCGACGGGCTCCTCCCCTGGGTGAGCGAGAAGCTCGACGAGCTCGGCGCCGAGACCCCCGTCCTCTTCGACGAGACCGACGGCATCGACTTCGAGGCCGTCTCGGACACCGACCCGGACGTCATCCTCGCCGCCTACTCCGGCCTCACGCAGGAGGACTACGACACCCTGAGCGAGATCGCCCCCGTCGTCGCCTACCCCGAGACCGCCTGGGGCACCTCCTGGCGCGACATGATCACGCTGAACAGCGAGGCGATGGGCAGGGCCGACGAGGGCGCCGCCCTGATCACCGAGCTCGAGGGCGAGATCGAGGAGAAGGTCGCCGCGCACCCGCAGCTGGCCGGCACCTCGGCGATGTTCCTCACCCACGTCGACCCGACGGACCTCAGCCAGGTCAGCTTCTACACCTCGCACGACACCCGCCCCGCGTTCTTCGAGGACCTCGGCATGGCCACCCCGGGCAGCATCGCCACCGCCTCCGCCGCGACCGACAAGTTCTCGCTCACGCAGAGCGCCGAGCAGGCCGACGCCTTCAGCGACGTCGACGTGATCGTCACCTACGGCGACGACGAGCTCGTGAGCACCCTCAAGGCCGACCCGCTGCTCTCGCAGATCCCCGCGGTCGCCGACGACGCCATCGTGCGCCTGCCCTCCACCCCGCTCGGCACCGCCGCCAACCCGACGCCGCTCTCGATCTCGTGGGTCCTCGACGACTACCTGGACCTGCTCGACGAGGCCGCCGCCAAGGCCGCGCAGAGCACTCCGGCCGCCTGAGCCGGGACCGACCCGCGTGACCCTCGCCGCTCCTCCCTCCGCCTCGGGCGTCGCCGCCGTGCGCCGCCCGAGGCGGCTGCGCGCCCTCTGGCTGGTCGCGGCCGTGGCCGTGCTGCTCGCCGCCGCCGTGGTCTCGGTGCTGGTGGGGTCGCGGGAGGTGGCGTGGAGCGACGTGGTCGCCGCGTTCGGCGGGTCCACGGACGGATTCGCGCAGGCCGCGGTCGCCAAGCGCATCCCGCGCACCGTGCTCGCCGCGATCGCGGGCGCGGCCCTCGGCGTCGCCGGCGTGCTGATGCAGGGGGTGACCCGTAATCCGCTGGCCGACCCCGGCATCCTCGGGGTGAACACCGGAGCCTCGCTCGCGGTCGTGACGGGCATCGTCTTCTTCGGGCTGACGAGCTCCGCCGCCTACGTCTGGGTCGCGATCGGCGGGGCCGCGGTCGCCGCGGTCTTCGTCTACACGGTCGGTTCGCTCGGGCGCGGCGGCGCGACTCCGCTCAAGCTCGCCCTGGCCGGCGCCGCCACCTCGGCCGCGCTCGTCTCGGTGATCAGCGCGATCGTCCTGCCGCGCGCCGACATCGCGGGCGGCATCCGCTCCTGGCAGATCGGCGGAGTGGGCGGCGCGACGTCCGCGAGCATCGCGCAGGTGCTCCCCTTCCTCCTGGCCGGCCTCGTCCTCTGCGTTCTCTCGGCCAAGAGCCTCAACACCCTCGCGCTCGGCGACGAGCTCGCCGCGGGCCTGGGGGAGCGGGTCGCCCTCGCGCGCGGCGGAGCCGCCCTGGGCGCGGTCGTGCTCTGCGGAGCGACGACCGCGGTCACCGGGCCCATCGGCTTCGTCGGCCTGGTCGTCCCGCACGCCTGCCGCCTCCTCGTCGGCGTGGACCACCGCTGGCTGCTGCCGTTCTCGGCGGTGACCGGCGCCGTGCTCCTGATCGCCGCCGACATCGTCGGCCGCGTCGTCGCGCGCCCGAGCGAGATCGACGTGGGCATCGTCACCGCGCTGGTCGGCGCCCCGGTGTTCATCGCGATCGTCCGCCGCCAGAAGGTGCGCGAGCTGTGACCGCGCTGCTCGAGGCGCCCTCCGCCACCGCCCGCGCCGTCGCGGCCGGCCGCCGCCGCCGCGGGGCCCGCCGCCGGGTCGTCGTCGCCGTGCTCGCGGTCCTGATCGCGGCCGTCCTCGCCGTCTCCCTGCTGATCGGCCAGACCGTCTACTCGCCCGACGAGGTGCTGCGCGTGATCCTCGGCGAGCAGGTCCCCGGGGCGAGCTTCACCGTCGGGCGCCTCCGCCTCCCGCGCGCCGTCCTCGCCCTGCTGGTGGGCCTGTGCTTCGGGCTCGGCGGAGTGAGCTTCCAGACCATGCTCCGCAACCCGCTCGCCAGCCCCGACATCATCGGGATCAGCGCCGGGGCGAGCGCCGCCGCGGCCTTCGCGATCGTGACGCTCTCGCTCGGGGCCGCGCAGGTCTCGGCCCTCGCGATCGTCGCGGGACTCGTGGTCGCCCTGCTCGTCTACGCCCTGTCCTACCGCAGCGGAGTCGCCGGCACCCGGCTGATCCTGATCGGCATCGGGGTCGCCGCCATGCTCGACTCCCTCACCGCCTACGTGCTCTCGCAGGCCGCCGCGTGGGACCTGCAGGAGGCGTCCCGCTGGCTCACCGGGAGCCTCAACGGCGCGAGCTGGAGCGAGGTCGTGCCGGTCCTCGCCGCGGTCGTCGTCCTCACCCCCGTCCTGCTCTCGCGCTCGCGCGACCTCTCCGCCACGCAGCTCGGCGACGACACCGCCTCCGCGCTCGGCATCCGCGTGAACGCCACCCGCCTCGTCGTGATCGTCGCCGCGGTCGGGCTGATCGCCTTCGCGACGGCCGCCGCCGGCCCGATCGCGTTCGTGGCCTTCCTCTCCGGCCCGATCGCCGCCCGCCTGATCGGGCCCGGCGCGTCGCTCCTCATCCCCTCGGCCCTCGTCGGCGCGCTGCTCGTGCTCGTCGCCGACTTCGCCGGGCAGTTCGGGCTGGGCCTGCGCTACCCGGTCGGAGTGGTCACCGGCGTCCTCGGGGCGCCCTACCTCGTCTACCTCATCGTCCGCAGCAATAGAGCGGGAGGCTCACTGTGACCACCGCGCACACCCTGACGGCCGAGGGGGTCACCCTCGGCTACGGCGACCGGACGGTCGTCGACGGCCTCGACCTCGTCGTCCCGCCCGGCCGCATCACCGCGATCGTCGGAGCGAACGCCTGCGGCAAGTCGACGCTCCTGCGCTCGATGTCGCGCCTGCTCGCGCCCCGCTCCGGCGCCGTGCTGCTCGACGGCAGGGCCGTGCACCGGACGCCGGCGAAGCAGCTCGCCCGCACGCTCGGCCTCCTCCCGCAGTCGCCGATCGCCCCGGAGGGCATCACCGTCGCGGATCTCGTCGGCCGCGGCCGCCATCCGCACCAGGGGATGCTGAGCCGTTGGAGCGCCCACGACGACGAGGCCGTCGCGACCGCGCTCGACGCGACCGACACCGCCGCCCTGGCCGACCGCTCCGTCGACGAGCTCAGCGGCGGGCAGCGCCAGCGCGTCTGGATCGCGATGGCCCTCGCGCAGGAGACCGACGTGCTGCTGCTGGACGAGCCGACCACCTTCCTCGACGTCAGCCACCAGATCGAGGTGCTCGACCTGCTCGTCGACCTCAACCGCACCCGCGGGACGACGGTGGTGATGGTGCTGCACGACCTCAACATGGCCGCCCGCTACGCCGACCACCTCGTGGCCATCGCGCACGGCGCGGTGCACGCCTCCGGCACCCCGGCCGCGGTGCTCACCGAGGAGACGGTGCTCGCCGTGTTCGGCCTCGACAGCCGCATCATCACCGACCCGACCTCGGGCACCCCGCTGATGCTCCCCCTCGGGCGGCACCGCCTCGCCCCCGAGCGGATCGACGCCCCCGGCGGCGCGCAGATGACGGACGTGTAAACGGTTCCACACGGCGGCCGGGGGGCGTATACGATACCTGCAGTCCGCGGCGGACGACCGTCATCGGCGGAACCGCCGAACGCCTGCCCCCGATCAGAGGTCCTCCCCGCCGTGACTGCATCCCCGACGCGCCCAGACGCCTCCGCCCTCCGCGGCGTCCGCGCGCTCCTGTTCGACCTCGACGGCGTGCTCACGCCGACCGCCGACGTCCACATGCAGGCCTGGTCGCGGCTGTTCACGGAGTACCTCTCCTCGCGCGGGATCGCCGAGGGCTACACCGACGCCGACTACTTCCGGTACATCGACGGACGCCCGCGGTACGACGGCGTCCGGGCGCTCCTCGCCTCGCGCGGCATCACCCTCCCCGAGGGCGCGCCCGAGGACGACCCGTCGCTCGAGACCGTCTGCGGGCTCGGCAACCGCAAGAACGACGCCTTCAACCGCGCCCTCGCCGAGACCGGCGTCGCTCCCTACCCGGGCTCGCTCCGCTTCGTCGACGCCGCGATCGCCGCGGGCGTGCAGGTCGCCGTCGTCACCTCCTCCCGCAACGGCGTGCCGGTGCTCGAGGCGGCCGGCCTCCGCGACCGCTTCGAGGTCGTCGTGGACGGGCTCCTCGCCGCCGAGCGCTCGATCGCCGGCAAGCCCGCGCCCGACACCTACCTCTACGCGGCCGAGCTCCTCGGCCTCCCGGCCGCCGAGTGCGCCGTCCTCGAGGACGCGCACTCCGGAGTCGCGGCAGGCCGCGCGGGCGGCTTCGGCCTCGTCGTCGGCGTCGACCGCGGAGTCGGGGCCGACACCCTGCTCGAGCACGGCGCCGACCTGGTCGTGGACGACCTGGCCGAGCTGCTCCCCTTCCTCCCTACCGCTCCCGCCCCCGAGGACGCCGCATGAACCCCATCACCTCCGACCCGCTCGACCGGAACCGCTTCCCGATCGACGAGTGGGCCCTCGTCGAGACCGAGTTCGCCTCCGAGCTGCAGGGCCGCACCGAGACGCTCTTCGCCACCGGCAACGGCTACCTCGGCCTCCGCGGCAACGTGGAGGAGGGGCGCGACGGCTACGCCTACGGCACCTTCATCAACGGGTTCCACGAGACCTGGCCCATCCGCCACGCGGAGGAGGCGTTCGGCTTCGCCCGCGTCGGCCAGACCATCGTCAACGTGCCGGATGCCAAGATCATCCGCCTCTACGTCGACGACGAGCCCTTCGTGCTGAGCGAGGCCGACGTCCTCGCCTACTCGCGCCGCCTCGACTTCGCGAACGGCGTGCTCACCCGCGAGCTGGAGTGGCGCACCCCCTCCGGCAAGCGCGTCCTGATCCGCTCGCGCCGCCTGGTCTCGTTCACCGACCGGCACCTCGCGATCCTCGACTACGAGGTCGAGATGCTCGACCACGACGCGTCCGTGCTGATCTCGAGCCAGATCCTCAACCGCCAGGACGGCGTGGACGAGTACCACGCCCCCTCCGGCAGCGAGGGCGCCGGCTTCGACCCGCGCAAGGCGGAGTCGTTCGAGGACCGCGTGCTCCAGCCGCGCCTCAAGCGCGTCAGCGGCACCCGCTACCTCCTCGGCTACCGGACCACCAACTCCCAGATGACCGTCGCCTGCGGCGCCGAGCACCAGCTCGAGACCGAGAACGAGTGGGACCAGACCTCCCAGATCGACGACGACCTCGCCAAGCACGTCTACCGCGTGAAGGCCAAGGCCGGCCGGCCGGTCCGCCTGGTCAAGACGCTGACCTACCACACCTCCCGCGGCGTGCCCGTGCGCGAGCTCGCCGACCGCTGCGACCGCACGCTCGACCGCGCCCGCGAGACGCCGGTCGAGGAGCAGTTCGTCAAGCAGCGCGAGTGGCTGGACGACTTCTGGACCCGCTCCGACGTGCAGCTGGACGGCCAGCCCGCGATCCAGCAGGCCACCCGCTGGAACCTCTTCCAGCTCGCCCAGTCCACCGCCCGCACCGACGGCGGCGGAGTCGCGGCCAAGGGCGTCTCGGGCTCCGGCTACGGCGGCCACTACTTCTGGGACACCGAGGTCTACGTCCTCCCGTTCCTCAGCTACACGGCGCCCCTCGTCGCCCGGAACGCCCTGCGCTTCCGGCAGAACATGCTCGAGGCCGCCCGGGCGCGCGCCTCCGAGCTCAACCAGCGCGGCGCGCTCTTCCCCTGGCGCACCATCAACGGTCAGGAGTCGTCGGCGTACTACGCCGCCGGCACCGCTCAGTACCACATCGACGCCGACATCTCCTACGCGCTCATGCAGTACGTGGGTGCCACGGGCGACGACGACTTCCTCGCCCGCGGAGCGATCGACATCCTCGTCGAGACCGCGCGGATGTGGGCCGATCTGGGCTTCTGGCGCAGCAACGGCGACGATCACTTCCACATCCACGGAGTGACGGGGCCGGACGAGTACACGACCGTCGTCAACGACAACCTGTACACGAACGTCATGGCCCGGGCGAACCTCCGCTCGGCCGCCCGCGCCGTCGAGCTGCTGAAGGCCGTCGAGCCCGCCGCGTACGAGCGGATGGCCGACCGCCTCGCTCTCGACGAGGGCGAGGTGCTCGAGTGGGCGCGCGCCGCCGAGAAGATGCACATCCCCTTCGACGCGCGGGCGGGCATCCACCCGCAGGACGCGGCCTTCCTCGAGAAGGAGCTGTGGGACCTCGAGAACACCCCCGCGAGCAAGCGCCCGCTGCTGCTGCACTTCCACCCGCTGGTGATCTACCGCTTCCAGGTGCTCAAGCAGGCCGACGTCGTGCTCGCGCTGCTGCTGCAGGGCAACGAGTTCACCGCCGAGCAGAAGCGCGCCGACTTCGAGTACTACGACGCGCTGACCACCGGCGACTCGACCCTCTCGGCCGTCGTGCAGTCGATCATCGCCGCCGAGGTCGGCTACAGCGACCTGGCCCGCCACTACTTCCTGTCGGCGCTCTTCGTCGACCTCGCCGACCTGCACCGCAACACCGCGGACGGCATCCACGTCGCCTCGACGGGCGGCGTCTGGAGCGCCCTCGTCTACGGCTTCGGCGGGATGCGCGACCACGGCGGCCGGATCACGCTCGATCCGCGCCTGCCCGATGACTGGGACCGCCTCGCCTTCCGCATCACCCTCCACGGCACGCGCGTGCGCGTCGAGGTGACGCAGACCGAGGTCCTGCTGACGGTCGAGACCGGCGACTCCGCCGCGATCACCGTCCGCGACGAGCGCGTGCACGTCGCCGCCGGCAGCCCCGTGCGCGTCCCGCTCACGCACCAGGGCCGCCGCCTGCACGGAGCGCCGACCACGTCCGACATCGAGGGCACCCGCCGCTCCGACGGCACCGTGATCACCGCCTCGATCCCCACCATCTCGATGACCCCCGAGCCCGAGGTCCTGACCGGGCCCTGAGCGGCGCCGCGAACATCGCCCATCACGCACGAGACCCCCGGCCGGAACCGGGGGTCTCGTGCGTCGCGGGCGGGCGGAGCCGCCCGGACCGGATGCGTCAGGCGGAGGCGAGCAGCGACTTCAGCGCCGACGTGAAGAACGTCAGCCCGTCCACACCCGAGCGCATCGCGGCGGCCGTGTCGGGCCCGAAGCCCTCCTCGACGGCGTGCTCCGGGTGCGGCATGAGCCCCACCACGTTGCCGCGGCGGTTGCTGATGCCGGCGATGTCGTTCATCGAGCCGTTCGGGTTGTGGCCGAGGTAGCGGACGACGACGCGTCCCTCCGCCTCGAGCTCGAGCAGCGTGTCGGCCGAGGCGATGTAGCCGCCCTCGCCGTTCTTCAGCGGGATCGTGATCTCCTGGCAGGGCTCGAACCCGTTCGTCCAGGCGGTCTCGGTGCTCGCGACCATCAGGCGCTGGTCGCGGCAGACGAAGGATCCGATGTCGTTCGCGATCAGGCCGCCGGGCAGCAGGTGCGCCTCGGTGAGCATCTGGAAGCCGTTGCAGATGCCGAGGACCGGGGTCCCGGCGTTCGCCGCGTCGACGACCTCGCGCATGATGGGGGAGTGGGAGGCGATGGCGCCGCAGCGCAGGTAGTCGCCGTAGGAGAAGCCGCCGGGCAGGACGATCGCGTCGACGCCGTCGAGGTCGTGGTCGCCGTGCCACAGCGCGACCGGCTCCGCACCCGCGAACCGGACGGCGCGCTGGGCGTCGCGGTCGTCGAGTGAGCCGGGGAAGGTGATGACGCCGATCCTCATCGGGCGGCCTCCGCCGGGTAGTGGATCCCGACGACGTCCTCGATCACCGAGTTCGAGAGCATCTCGTCGGCGATGCGCTGCACCGAGGCGCGCACCTCGTCGGTCACCTCGTCGACGGTGATCTCGAAGCGCTTGCCCACCCGCACGCCGTGGAGGGCGGAGTGGCCCAGCCGCGCGAGCGCGCCGGCGACGGCCTTCCCCTGCGGGTCGAGCAGCTCGGCCTTGGGCATGACTTCAACGACGATCGTGGGCACCGTGTTCTCCGGAGTCTCGGGGGAGTGCGGTCTTCCGCGCGACCATCGTACCCGCGGGGGTCCCCGCGGTCGGCGGCGCTCAGGAGGTCGTGACGCGGATCGCGTTCGCCCAGGGGTCCTCGAAGGCGAGGGTGCGGCCGTCGTCGCGGGTGGCGACTCCGGAGCGGGCCAGCCGCTCGCCGAGCGCGCCGAGGTCGTCGGCGCCGGGCACCACGATCTCCACCTGTCCGAGGCCGAGGGCCTGCTGCCGGCGTCCGGCGCCCGCCGAGTTCCAGGTGTTCATCGCCATGTGGTGGTGGTAGCCGCCCGCCGAGACGAAGAGCGCCTGCCCGCCGTACGCGATCGTCGTCTCGAAGCCGAGCCGGTCGACGTAGAACTCCTTCGCCGTGGCGACGTCGCCCACGCTCAGGTGCACGTGGCCGACGGAGGCGCCGCCGAGGCGCGGCTGCGCGATCGACTCCTCGGTGAGGTGCTCCTGCAGGAACGCGTTCGGGTCGAGGAAGAGCGTGCTCATCTCGATCCGCCCGTGCGTCCACGACCACTGCGTGCGGTCGCGGTCCCAGTAGAGCTCGACGCCGTTGTGCTCGGGGTCGTCGAAGTAGAAGGCCTTGCTGACCAGGTGGTCGGAGCTGCCGGTGAAGGAGCCGGGGTGCCGGGTCGCGACGCTGTACACGGCCGCGGCGAGCGCCGCCTCCGATTCGAAGAGGATCGCCGTGTGGAAGAGGCCGGCGCTGCGCGGCGAGGCGTGCACCAGCTCGGGCGCGTGCTGGAGGATCACGGCCGGCACTCCGCCGCGGCCGAGCACCGCGACCGGTCCGTCGTGCGAGAGCAGCTCGAGCGTCACGGCGTCGCGGTAGTAGGCGATCATCCCGTCGAGGTCGGCGACGCGGAGGGTCACCGCGCCCATCGCGGTGTCGGGAGCGAGCAGGTCGGGGGAGGAGATGGTCACGCGGAGACGCTACCCGCTTTTGGTTGACGCTACAACCATTCGGGGAGGTGAGCGCTCATAGGAACCGCATAAGCGGCATCCAGGCGGCGCCGGGAGGCCGCGCGTGGAATGGGAACCGGTCGCGTCAGGGGCGGCCCCGGCACGAGGACGACACCATGAACGAGCGACACGAATCCGACGAGCGAGAGCTCACCGACCAGCCCGCCACCACCGAGGCGACGGGCACCGACGAGGTGCGCGCGCTGCGCGCGGACGACCGCCGTCGTCGTCGTCGAGCGCTGATCGCCGGCGGCCTCGGCCTCGCCGTGCTGATCGGAGTGACAGCAGGCGGAGTCGCCACCGCCGGCCGCACCGAGGCGGCCTCCTCCGCCTCGGCCGGCGCCGCCACGATCGTCTACCCCGGCGGCTCGCGGGGATCCTTCGGCGGCGGGTACGTGATCGTCCCCTCCTGGGGCGGATCGACGCAGGGCGGCTCCTCCCCGTACGGCTCGTCGCAGGGCGGCTCCTCCGCCGAGCCGGCCACCGGCGCGACCGACGCCGTGGCCGCGAGCACCGCGCAGACCGCCGGCGTCGTCACGATCACCTCCGAGCTCACCTACCAGGGCGCCCGCTCGGCCGGCACCGGCATGATCCTCACCTCCGACGGCATGATCCTCACCAACAACCACGTCGTCGAGGGCGCCACCGCGATCTCGGTCACGGTGGAGTCGACGGGCCGCAGCTACACCGCCCGCGTCGTCGGCACCGACGCGACGAACGACGTCGCCGTCCTGCAGCTGGAGGACGCCTCCGGCCTCACCCCCGCCTCGCTCGACACGGACGGGGTCGCTGTGGGCGACACCGTGACCGCCGTCGGCAACGCGGGAGGGACGGGCGACCTGGTCGCCGCCACCGGCACGGTCACCGGTCTCGATCAGCAGATCACGACCCGCTCCGAGTCGGGGATCTCCGCCGAGACGCTGACCGGGCTGATCCAGACGGACGCAGACATCGTCTCCGGCGACTCCGGCGGCCCGCTCGTCGACTCCGCCGGCCGCGTCGTGGGGATGGACACCGCCGCCTCCAGCGGGACGGCCGACATCACCGGCTTCGCGATCCCGATCTCGAAGGCCCTGGACATCGTCGCCACCATCGAGGCGGGCGCCGACACGGCCACCGTCGAGATCGGCTACCCGGCCTTCCTCGGCGTCTCCCTCTCCTCCGGCACCGCGTCGCCGACTTCGCGCGCGCTCGCGACCACCGCGTCCGGCGCCGTGATCGGCGGAGTCGTCGAGGGCGGGCCGGCCGCGCAGGCGGGCCTCGAGGCGGGGGACGTCGTCACCGCGGTCGACGGGGTCGCCGTCGCCTCGGCCGACCAGCTGTCCGCCTCGCTCGCGCAGCGCGAGCCCGGGGAGTCGGTGACGATCTCGTGGACCGACTCCGCGGGCTCCGCCCGCTCCGCCCAGGTCGTGCTGGTCGAGGGTCCGGTCGCCTGATCGGAGCCTCCGCGGGGCCGCCGGAGCGTTCCCGGCCGTTCACCCGGACGAGCGCGCCACGCCGCCCGTTGTTTTGATCCGCTCAAGACAACTCGGGTAGTGTCCTCGGCATGACGACAGTGGACGAGCGGCTCCGAGCCTCCGGGCTCAAGGTCACCGCCACCCGGCGCGCGGTGCTCCTCGCTCTCGAGGAGCACCCGCACTCCGGGGTGGACGCGGTCCTGGCCCGAGTGCGCGAGGGCCTCCCCGAGGCTTCGGCCCAGGCCGTCTACGGAGTGCTCTCGGCGTTCACCGACGCCGGGATCGTCCGCCGCATCGAGCCGGAGGGCCATCCCCGCCGGTTCGAGCTGCGGGTCGGCGACAACCACCACCACGTGGTGTGCCGGCGCTGCGGGGCCGTGGCCGACGTCGACTGCGTCGTCGGGGAGGCGCCGTGCCTGCATCCGCAGACCGCGAGCGGCTTCGCCGTGGACACCGCCGACGTCACGTTCTGGGGCACCTGCCCCGACTGCCTGGCCCTGGCCCACTGACCGACATCCGCTACACCGCAGCGGCGGGCCCCGTGCCCCTCGCCGACAGGAGGAACATGACCGAGGAACCATTCACCACCACGAACTCCGGAGCACCGGTCGCGAGTGACGACCACTCGCTGAGCGTCGGAGCCGACGGGCCCCTCGCGCTCCACGACCACTACCTCGTCGAGAAGCTGGCCCAGTTCAACCGCGAGCGCATCCCGGAGCGGGTCGTCCACGCCAAGGGCGGCGGAGCCTTCGGACGCTTCACCACCACCGCCGACGTCAGCGCCTACACGCGTGCCGCGCTCTTCCAGCCCGGAGTCGAGACCGAGATGCTCGCGCGGTTCTCCACGGTCGCCGGCGAGCAGGGCTCGCCCGACACCTGGCGCGACCCCCGCGGCTTCGCGCTGAAGTTCTACACGAGCGAGGGCAACTACGACCTCGTCGGCAACAACACCCCCGTCTTCTTCATCCGCGACGGCATCAAGTTCCCCGACTTCATCCGCTCGCAGAAGCGCCTGCCCGGCAGCCACCTGCGCGACCACGACATGCAGTGGGACTTCTGGACCCTCTCGCCCGAGTCGGCCCACCAGGTCACGTGGCTCATGGGCGACCGCGGCCTCCCCTCCTCGTGGCGGCACATGGACGGCTTCGGCTCGCACACCTACCAGTGGATCAACGCCGCCGGCGAGCGCTTCTGGGTCAAGTACCACTTCAAGACCGACCAGGGCGTCGAGATCCTGAGCCAGGAGCAGGCCGACCAGATCGCCGGTGAGGACGCGGACTTCCACATCCGCGACCTGTCCTCCGCGATCGACCGCGGCGACTTCCCCTCGTGGACGCTGTCCGTGCAGGTCATGCCGTACGAGGACGCGAAGAGCTACCGGTTCAACCCGTTCGACCTCACCAAGGTCTGGCCGCACGCGGACTACCCGCTGATCCAGGTCGGCACCATGACGCTCGACCGGAACCCCGAGAACTACTTCGCGCAGATCGAGCAGGCGGCGTTCGCCCCCTCGAACTTCGTGCCCGGGATCGCGGCCAGCCCCGACAAGATGCTCCTCGCGCGCATCTTCAGCTACGCCGACGCGCACCGCTACCGCGTGGGGACCAACCACGCGCAGCTGCCGGTGAACGCGCCGAAGTCGCCCGTGCACTCGTACTCGAAGGACGGCCCCATGCGGTTCGACTTCCAGAAGTCCGAGGTGCCCGTCTACGCGCCGAACACGATGGGCGGCGCCCACGCCGATCCCGCCCGGGCGGCGGAGTCGGCCGGCTGGGAGACCGACGGCGAGCTGACGCGCGCCGCGGCGACCCTCCACCCGGAGGACGACGACTTCGGTCAGGCGGGGACGCTCTACCGCGAGGTCCTCGACGACGACGCGCGCGCCCGCCTGGTCGCGAACATCGCCGGCCACGTGTCGAAGGTCACCCGTCCGGAGCTGCGGCAGCGCGTGCTCCAGTACTGGGCGAACGTCGACTCGTCGCTCTCGCAGCGCGTCGCCGAGGCGCTCGAGCCCTCGGCTCCCGGTGCGGACGTCTCCCCCGAGGCGGTCGGCATCGGGGCGTAGTCCCGGCATCCCCTCGAGGAGCGCGCGGTACCGGAGCGATCCGGGTCGCGCGCTCCTCGTCGTTTCCAGGGAGGGTCCTTCCACTCGGTGGAGTCGGATCCCGCGCGCGCGGGTGCCCGCCTCGGTCCGATGCAGCCGGCTCGGACCCACGATCCGCCCGCGGAACCGGGCGCCGACGGGGAGGACCCCTGATCCCGACACGCCCGGGATGTGCGATTTCGGCCCGTTGTTTGACAGCACCGCGATCGCTGCGTAACTTATTCCGAGTCGCCACAAAGGCCGCAGGGAAACGGAAAGAGCAGCAGCTCCTACGTCCCGGCCTCAATCGGGACCATCCACTCGGCAAGACAGCTTTTCGGAGCAGGTCTGCCGCACGGATGTAAAGCCTTCGCAGGATTCCTCGGATCCAGCAACTTCGCCGCCCGGCGCAGGACTCAGGTCCTGAACCGAGCAACGTCGGAGCGCCTATGAGCGTGACGGCATCGCGAAGAAGCCGGATTTGACACGGCCCGCGGATGTGCTAAGTTATACAAGTTGCCACGGCGACAGGGAGAAAGAAACTTCTCTTAGTCTACCGAGAAGACGCGTATGACGCAAGCAACAATATCTTCGATCACTTTCGTTGTGAAGCACCTTTCTGGTGTGGAGGCGGGATGTGTCCGATTCTTGAGAACTCAACAGCGTGCACTATGTTCAATGCCAATTTTATACCCCGGCCTTGATCTTCGGATCGG